>JBDHFX010000008.1:0-37235 GCA_039590215.1 Gemmatimonadota bacterium
GCGGCCGATTACGATGTCGCCCTGTCTGGTGCGACCGCGGCGGCGGGTGTCGATCAGAACATCACGCCCCAGCCCAAAGCCTTTCCGTGTGCACCACCGTCGACCGTGAACGGGGTGACCCGCGCCTGAACGACAGAAAGATGGGCCACGACCGCGGCGCCTCTGGGTGCGGAACAGGTCGTCGTCGAGAACGATGACCAGCCGGCCGCGGCGATCCCGGAAAACGTCAGCTCGGTCGAGATCGAGCACGTTCGAGCCGATTCGGATCCGACCATTGTTGTTGTGGCGCCCCGAGTTTCCGTGTCGTTGGGCCCACGTATCATCGGCTCCAACGAGCGTCAGAACCAGTGCGGCGGTAGACTCGACGACTAGATAGTTGTATAATACAACTATGCCTGAATCGACCGATGTAGACTCGATCGTCTCAGCGATACGTCAGACTTCGCGACAGTTGGTGCGCGAATTGGACCTGCTCGACGCGCCCCACGGGGAATGCACGATGGCTGACTGTCACGCACTGATTGAGCTCGGCCGACACGGCGTGCTCACCTCCGCCCAACTGGGGCGCCACCTTCGGCTCGAAAAGTCGACCATCAGTCGAAAGCTCGCTCGACTAGAGGAAAAAGGACTCGTCCAGTCGCACCGCGATCGTGGCGACGGCCGATACAAGCGGCTCGGTTTGGCCGGTCCCGGGCGCACACAACTGAAAAGGATCGACAGGGCAGCCGACCGAAGGGTCAGCGACGCGTTGGCGCTGCTGACCTCGGCCGAACGTGAGAAAGTGCTCGAGGGTTTTCAGTTGTACGTCGACGCGCTGGCTCAATCCGGTCTCCGCGGCGCGGCGCGTACACGCCACATGCGTCGGTCGGATAATGCCGACATCGCGTTCATCGTGCGCACGGTGATGATGGAGTTCGACCTGGCCCGAAAGGGGTTCGCGTACTTCGACTCCGAGGTCGACCGCATGTACGAACACTTTCAAGCGCCCCGAAGCGCGTACTTCGTAGCCACAATCGGTGACCGGGTCGTGGGTGGTGCAGGGATAGCGCCGTTAAACGCCGGGCCGGATGACACGTGTGAGCTTCAGAAGATGTACTTACTACCGGCCGCTCGCGGCCGAGGCCTGGGTAAGCAGCTGCTCGAACGCTGCCTCAAAGCAGCCCGCGCGGCCGGTTTTAGGCAATGTTATCTGGAAACGATGCCCCAACTCACGACCGCGCGTGCGCTCTACGAGCGCGCCGGTTTCGAGGTGATTCCCGAGCGGTTGGGGGACACCGGCCATCCGAACTGTCAGAACCACTACCTCATGTCGCTGGAGTAGTAGCTCACTCGTTTCGGCTACTCGGCGACGTTTGGCTCGATCGACTTCACCACCATTTCGACTTTGAGCTTGCCAGAGTCGATCATCTCCCGAAGACGCTCCAGCTGCGGGCCCATCATTCTTTCGACCATAGCCCGCTCCTGGTCGGACATGTCCTCGAGGCTGCGCTCTAGCTCCTCGAGCGATTCCTGAGCCTCCGCCATATCCTCTTCGGATGTGCCACCGGGCCCCATGAAGCCGTCCGCCTCGATCAGCATACGGAACGGATGGTACATGCCGTTTACCTGCCGATAGTCGGTCATCAGTACTTCCATCGAGACAGGCCGAGTGGAACCCTCTACCACGACGTTGCCTTTCATCCGCATGCGTCTTGGGAGTGAGCTCTCCGTGTCGAGCGCGAGCGACATCCACGTCGGCTCGAAATCTCCGTCAGACTGGATCCCGGGCCCCACGTCGATACCCTCGAAGTTGTCGATTGAGATCAGGTGGCAGCGGCGACCGTCGACTTCTTCGGTTCCGTCGTACTTGGCTCGATTGGTGATTTGACGGAACCAATTCTGAGGGCTCTCCCATTGCGAATCCGCAGATCCGCTGAATTGTGCCGGCACGAACGCAGCATGGCCGTCGATGATCTCCTTCTTCATGAGCGTTTCGGTCTCGAAACCCATCGTCTCGGTCGTCATGCGGTAATTGTCGGTTTGCTGGGCTCCGTCCTCGTACACCTGCAGCGCTTGTTGGATGATTTGCGATGCGTTCTGTGAACGCGCGGGGGTGTTCGTGAACGCAATCGCCATGCAGACGGCGGCGGTGGCATAAATGAAGCGCATCGTTTCTCCTCGTGAAGTCCTTTGAGTTGCCCTGATCGGTCTGTTCGGTGGCCCTGGGACGCAGAATTAGCGTGACAGCGGTTGCCGAGGCAAGTGCGCGTATATTCGGCGTCGGTTTGATACCCTAATCAGGAGGCATTGTTGCGTTATCGTCGATTGGGCGATGCCGGGGTCAAAGTCTCGGTGATCGGTCTGGGATCGTGGTTGACCTATGGTGGTCGAGTCGAGGAAGAGACCGCCCAGACGTGCATCGCGCGAGCGTACGATCTAGGTGTCAATTTCTTTGACACTGCAAATGTCTATGCTCATGGATCGGCCGAACAGGTCATGGGCCAGGCTTTGGCCGGCTACCCGCGCGACAGCTACGTGCTAGCCACGAAGGTGTACTTCCAAATGGGGGACGGCCCGAATGATCGGGGCCTCTCCCGCAAGCACGTCTTCGAACAATGCCACCATTCGTTGAAGCGCTTGGGTGTCGACTACATCGATCTCTATCAGTGCCATCGGTACGATCACGAGACGCCGCTCGAAGAAACGTGTGGCATCATGAACGACCTGTTGCGGCAAGGGAAGATCTTGTACTGGGGCGTGTCGGAGTGGTCAGCCGAACAGATCCGAGCCGCGTTCGATGTGTGCCGTGCGATGGGGTGGACCCCGCCGGTCAGCAATCAACCCGAGTACAACGCCCTCCAGCGATCGATCGAGGAGGCGGTCTTGCCGACATCCGAGGAGCTAGGCATCGGCAACGTCGTCTGGTCGCCGCTCGCTCAGGGCGTACTGACTGGGAAGTACGGTTCGCTTGATCAGCTGCCGTCCGGCAGTCGCGCGACTGGGGAGGCAGCCGGGTTCATGGGCCGTTACATGAACCAGGATGTTCTCGACGCCGTACAGGCGCTGCGGCCTATCGCCGAACAGGCAGGGTGCTCGCTGACCCAACTGGCGCTCGCTTGGTGCCTGAGACAACCAAGCGTGTCGAGCGTGATCGTTGGCGCGACCCGAGTCGAGCATGTCGATGAGAACGTGGCTGCGGGGAACATCGATCTCGACCCAGGGGCGGTAGCGGAAGTCGATCGGCTGATCGAATCGACTGCGGTGCCAAGCATATGAGATATCGGGCGTTACTAGCACCGTTCGCGGCTGTGGCCATGGTCGTAACGCTGACCAGGGCGGCCACGGCCCAGGACCTTTCGACGGTCGAGCAGGAGATCGCTGCTCACGTCGAGAGCCACGCCGCCGAAGCCGAGGCGCTTCTAGAGCAGGTCGTAAATCTGAACAGCGGAACCATGAATCACGATGGTATCCGGGCGGTCGGTTCGATCTTCCAACAAGAGTTTGAAGCGCTCGGATTCACAGTCCAGTGGATCGAAATGCCTGATAGCGTAGGTCGCGCTGGTCACCTGTTTGCCGAGCGTGTCGGCACACAGGGCCGTCGCCTGTTACTGATCGGGCACCTCGACACAGTGTTCGAACCAGGTGATCCGTTCCAGCAGTTCACCCGTGAAGAGTCTACCGCGACCGGACCCGGCGTGGTCGACATGAAGGGTGGGATCGTGGCCATGGTCCACGCGCTCGAGGCGCTGGACGCAGCCGGCACGCTGGACGGGACCACGATCCGGATCGCACTGATCGGTGATGAGGAGTTCGCCGGGCTGCCGTTGGAGTTGAGCCGCGGAGATCTGGTGGCGGCTGCACAGGAGAGCGACGTAGCGCTCGGGTTCGAGGGTGGTGAGGCGGGTCGAGCGGTGGTCGCGCGTCGCGGGTCGAGCGCGTGGACGCTCGAGGTCAGCGGCCAGCAGGGTCACTCGTCGCTGATCTTTGGCGAGCGATTCGGCAGCGGCGCGATTTTCGAGGCGGCGCGTATCCTTCATCGCTTTCATGACGAGGTTCGCGGGCCTGAGTATCTGACGTTCAACCCCGGTATCATTCTCGGTGGTACAGAGGTCAGCTACGACGCGACCGACAATCGCGGCACCAGTTTTGGCAAGACCAACGTCATCGCCCAACGCGTCGTAGTCGACGGCGGGCTGAGGTTCATCTCCGAAGAGCAAAAGGAGGCGGCCCGCGAACAGATGCGTGATATCGTGGCCGATCACCTGCCCGGTACATCGGCCGAGGTGTTCTTCAAGGACAAGTATCCGGCGATGCCGCCAACCGAAAACAATCAGGCGTTACTAGGGCTGCTCGATCAGGTGAGCCGTGACCTCGGGCAAGGGTCAGTCGAAGCGTTCGATCCCGCCGAGCGGGGCGCAGCCGATATCTCCTTTGTCGCCCCGTACGTCGATGGACTGGATGGGCTGGGCCCGTTCGGTTCGGGCGCCCACACGCCGGATGAGGAGCTCGATCTGCTGTCGCTCCCGGCTGTCGCCAAGCGCGCGGCGCTTATGATCTATCGCCTGACGCAAGAGTAGGAGGTCGACGATGAAACGCAGCAGCGTCGCGATCGGCACAGTAGTGCTGCTCCTGTTAGGCGCCGGGCCGGTGGGCGCGCAGGGTCCGATGGGAACCCCGATCGATCTGTCGTACCCGTTCAACGAGGAGACTGTCTACTGGCCGACCGCATCGCCTTTCGAGCTGACCGTTGAAGCCGCGGGGCAGACCGAGGCAGGCTACTGGTACGCAGCCAACTCTTTTCGCGCCGCCGAGCATGGCGGAACCCACCTGGATGCACCGATCCATTTTGCCGAAGGCAAGCGCACCGCGGCCGAAATCCCGCTCGATGACTTGATGGGACCAGCCGTGGTCGTCGACGTTTCGTCGGCCGCGACCGACAACGCGGACTACTTGATCGACGTCAAGGCTTTCGAGGCGTGGGAAACGGCGCACGGCGCCCTACCCGAACGAGCGATCGTGCTGCTGATGACTGGCTGGGGTGAGCGGTGGCCAGATCGAGCGAGCTATCTGGGCACGGCAGAGTTTGGTCCGGAGGCCGTACCCGACCTTCACTTTCCAGGCCTCGACCCCGAAGCGGCTGCTTGGCTGGTGGGCGAGCGCCGGGTGCGGGCGGTCGGGATCGACACCGCTTCGATCGACCGCGGTCAGTCGACCGAGTTCCGAGCCCATCGGGTCTTGGGCAAGGCAAACGTTCCGATTTTCGAGAACGTCGCCAACCTCGACCGATTACCGTCGACCGGTGCCTGGGTCGTGGCCTTACCGATGCCAATCGATCGCGGCACAGGTGGTCCGCTGAGGGCGGTGGCGTTTGTCCCAGACGCGACAGTGAAGTGAGCGATACCGACGAACGGACGGTGGGTGGTCTGACGATACGCATCGACCGCCTCTTATGCGTCGGGTTTGCTGACTGTATCGACAAGGCACCAGAGGCGTTTGCTCTCGATGATGAAGGGATCGCGGAATTTGGGGAAGGAGTCAGCGACGTCGATCGTGGGCGGCTGATCCGCGCGTGCGAAGCTTGCCCGGTCGACGCGTTGTCGGTGCATGACCCAGACGGCAATCCATTGGTGGCAGAGTGACCGAGCACACGCGCAAGTTCCGAACGTACCACGACGTCGCCGATCCAGACGCCGAGGACATAGTCGGTCAGATCGAGGCCCAGCGCTCGAAGCTGGCCAACCGATTGGCCGACATCGATCGCCTGGTGGTCATCGCCAGCGGCAAGGGCGGTGTGGGCAAGAGCGCGATAACCGCCAATCTGGCGGCGGTGCTGGCAGAGCGCGGTCGCCGCGTCGGCGCCTTCGATGCCGACTTACATGGTCCGTCATTGGCGGCCATGCTCGGCGCGCAGCGAACACCGCTGGTCGTATCCGAGCACGGGGTCGAGCCAGCCGTCGGTGCCGCGGGCGTCAAGTTGATGTCGATGGATCTCGTCCTGTCGGATGGAGCGCCGCTCGAATGGCGCCAACCCGATGTCGCTGGGTTCGTGTACCAGAGCACACTCGACACGGGTGCGGTGCGCGAGTTGATGGCCGACGTCGTGTGGGGCCGACTCGATTTCCTACTCATCGATGCGCCACCTGGCACCGACAAGCTGGCCCGCTTGCTCGAGCTGCTGCCGGTGATCGATACGTTGCTGTTTGTCACCACCCCGTCGGAAGCAGCTCGCCGCGCGGTAGGACGCGCCGTTCAACAAGCGCGTGGAGCAGGTATCTCGACGATCGGGTTGATAGCCAACATGACAGTTCATGAATGCCCTGATTGCGGACGGTCGGAACCGATGTTCGAGGCCGACGGCGCCAGCCGGCTGGCGGCCGAAACACGGCTCGAGCTGTGGGCCGAGGTCCCGTTCGAGCCCCGGTTCGCGGTGGCCACCGACGCGGGACGACCGCTCGTCCTCGAAGCGCCCCAATCGCCAGCCGCGGGCGAGCTCGATCGGCTTGCGGCGAGGCTCGAAAACCCGATGAGCGATGCACAATGAAGTTCCTTTGTATCGACTGCGATGAAGTAATGATGTTCGCCGAGCGAGAGCTACCCGGCGACGGCACGCTGGCGGCGGTCTTCGCGTGCCCCGATTGCGGCCGCGAGATGGCGATGCTAACCAACCCGATGGAGACCAAGCTGGTGAGCGGCCTGGGGATCCAGGTGGGTGGCCGCACTGTCCCCGATCAGCCGCTCGAGCTGGTCCGGTCCTCGGTGGCAACCGGCGACGAGCAGGCGTTCGTCGACCAGCCGACTGCCGGAACGGTGCTTTGGAGTGAAGCCGCCACGCAGCGACTCCAAGGTGTTCCCGGATTTGTGCGCGGCATGGTCAAGAAGATCTACGGCGAATACGCCGTTGAGCGGGGAATCGAGGAGATCACCCCGGAGATCATGGATCGCGCCCGAGAAGACCTCGGACTCGAGGGGATGTAGCGGTGCTGGGACAGGTCGAGCACGAGCCACACCGCGCCCACAAGTTCCGCCAGGCGGCGATCGCCTACCTTCACTACGCCGTGCTCTACGAGCTCGGCGTCTACGCGCTCTACGAGCAGGGGATGTTTCCCGTCGGCCGCGGTTCTCCGACTGGATGGCTGATCATCGGCGCGGTCATCACCGGCGTCGTCGTCTGGGGGTTGTGGTGGTGGCAGAATCGGTGGTTCGCACGCGTCGTGTGGGTGGTGATGTCGCTGCGCTTGCCGGCGCTTATGGGAGGCGCGTTTCTGGGCACTGCAACTACCGTTGCCCCAGGCTTCTACCTCGCCGGTGGCATCGTCGTGATCGCTGCGATGTGGATGATCGCCCGGGCGGCGTGGGACGTGTGAACCAGGCCCGCTGGATTGACACTATCTCCACCCGCCAGTATATAAGGCGC
This sequence comes from Gemmatimonadota bacterium, assembly GCA_039590215.1. Lineage (GTDB taxonomy): Bacteria > Gemmatimonadota > Gemmatimonadetes > JACCXV01 > JAHWKZ01 > CAMYLR01. The sequence goes on from JBDHFX010000008.1 coordinate 7,394, forward strand.
CAACATCGCCGAAGGGTTCACGTCCCGCCGCTTTAGTCCCGGACGGCATGTACCGCGAGATACTGGTTCCAGTAGACAACTCAGAACACTCCGATTGGGCGGTAGATCGTGCTATCGAGATCGCCGGTCAATCCGATGGCCGGATTACCGGTAACCACGTCTACGCGGCCCGCCTCCACGACGTTCGGTTTCGACAGCTCGAGACCGGTCTGCCGGCTCAGTTCCAAACAGCCGAAGAGATCAAGCGCCAGCGAAAGGTCCACGACAAGCTGATCGAGAAGGGCCTCCAGCTGATCAGCGACAGTTTTCTCGATCAGGTCGAGAAGCGGTGCCGGGAGGCAGGGGTGGAGCTCACCCGGCAGCTACTCGAGGGAATCCATTACGAGGAGCTGGTTCGCGAGGCCAACCGAGGCGGCGGGCGTCTACCGTCATTGATCGGATTCGATCCCAACATCGCCGACAAGTACGACGGCGGCGAGGCCGTTCGGTCCGATGTTCGTCTGGGCGCGGACGGGCGCATCGAGGCCGAGGAGGAGGCGCTCGAAGAGAAACTGGCGGGCACCTCCGAGCGTGCCTACGACCTGGTGGCTATCGGCGCCCACGGGCTGGGCCGGCAGCAGTTCAGCCAGCTCGGTGGAGTCGTCGCGCGGGCAATCCGTGGCATCGAAAAGGACATCCTGATCGTCCGCGATGGCCGGCCGATCCGCAACGGAAACCTCATGGTCTGTGTCGACGGCTCGGCCTACAGCTATAAGGCGATGCGTCAGGCACTCGAGCTGGCGCGGGTTTTTGGCGACAAGCTGTTCGTGTGCAGCGCGTTCGACGTCGAATACCACCACGTCGTCTTCCACAACATCAAGGACGTCTTGTCGGTCCAGGCGTCGAAGGTGTTCAAGTTCGAGGAGCAGGAGGAGCTCCACAACAACATCATCGACAAGGGGTTGCTCAAGCTCTGCCAGGCGAACATCAAGCGCGCGCAGGTCATGGCCGAGGAGTACCCGGATGTCGAGATCGAAACCCAGATCCTGATCGGCAAGCCGTTCCAGGTCGTGCTGCAGTGGGCTGAGGAAATCGATCCGTCATTGCTGATTCTCGCTCGTCACGGCAGCCATCGGATCGACGGAACCGATCTGGGCTCCCAGGCCGAAAACCTTACTCGTTTGGCGTCGACCAACGTGTTGTTGATCGGCACCACCGAGGTGCATCCGGAAGAGATCCCATGGATTGAGGAAGATGGGGAAACGGGTCTCGACTGGGCACCCGAAGCAGAGGTCCGGATCCTCCGTGTGCCGCCGTTCGCGCTGGGCATCGCCCGCAAGGCGGTCGAGGAGTACGTGATCGAACAGTACGGTTCGAACGGCAATGGCTTGGGCGCGTTGCCGACGGTGACCAGCGCCAGGCTCGATGAAGCGATTCAGAAGCTGCTTCCCACCCACATGCAACTCATCATGGGGATCGGTACCGCTGAAGAGCTGGCGCTCGCGGAGGTCAAGGCTGAGGAGGCGATGAAGCGTACGGTGGTGGAAGGACACGATGATGTGCCCGTACCTGAGACACGGATCGTGGAAGGCAAGTGCCCGTACACCGGTCACGTCGAACAGCGGCCATGGACGACCAGCGATCCTGTCGTCTGGACGCACGAGGCACGCGAGCGATTGAACCTGGTGCCGCTCATCGCCCGGCCGCTAGCGCGTAACACCGTCGAGCGGTTTACACGCGATCATGGGTGGTGGCGCGTCACGACGCGGGTCATGGATGAGAACAAGCAGGCGATGATCGAAGCCGACGAGTTCGACATCGATACGATGCTCGTCATGTTCAAGGAGCTGCAGACGAAACAGATCAAAGCTGCGGCGGAGGGCGTCGATGGACTCACGCCCGAGATGCGGAAGTTCATCGACGAAGCCAAGGCGGCCGGTGTGACACGCTGTCCGATTCGGGATATCGAAGCGGCAGCGGAAAAGTGTCCGGTCGATTTCAAGACCGCTACGCCGGCGGAAGCGAAAGCGGCGATCGAGGCGGTCATGAACGATCACAATGCTGGCGCCGATGGCGACCAACAGGACGAAGCTTGATTTCAGCAGTTCCGCACGTTGTCGCGTGGAACCTGACGCGGCGCTGCAATCTCGCCTGTGCTCACTGTTACATCGCAGCTGGATCATGGCATGCGGCCGAAGAGGAGCTCGCGACCGATGATTGTTACCGGATCGTAGACGAGATCCTGGCGGTCAATCCGTCGCCGATGTTGATCCTCTCGGGCGGCGAGCCGTTGCTCCGGGACGATCTGGAGCCGATCGCCGCACGCGCATCAGCCAGAGGTGCGACGGTCGTTGTTGGCACCAATGGCACCCGACTGACCGACTCGCGAATCGCTTCGCTCATGAACGCCGATGTCCGTGGCGTGGCGGTGAGCATCGATTCCTTGGACCCGGTGTACCACGATCGTTTCCGGCACGGCTCGGGGGCGCTCTCCGACACGTTGGCCGCAGTGGAGCGGCTGCGTGAGAACCGCCTGGATCTAGTCCTACAGACGACCGTCACCCGCGGCAATCGCGACGAGCTGGGTCGGCTCGCCGCATGGGGAGCCGATTCCGGTGCGGTTGCGTTCAACGTTTACTTCGTCGTGGCTACGGGAAGAGCGGATGGCATGAAGGGTATGTCACCTGCTGAGAACGACGACGTTTTAGCTGAGCTCACCGGGCTCGAGAGCGACTATCGCGGCCGGATGCTGGTGCGCTCAAAGTGTCAACCCCAGATCATGCGTCATGTCTACGACGCGGATTCCGAGTCGCCGCTGTTGAACTACGGCACCCGGTGCCCGTGCGGCGTGCAGTATTGCCGGATCACGCCCGACGGAAAGGTGACTCCGTGCCCATACATGGACGTCATCGCCGGTGACTTGAACACGCAGTCCTTCGGCGAAATCTGGCGCGACTCACCAGTGTTTATCGATCTGCGGAGGGGAGAGTTGGGTGGAAAGTGTGGCCGTTGCGGGTATCGCGAGATCTGCGGTGGATGCCGCGCGCGTGCGTTCGCGGAGACTGGGGACTACCTGGGGCCGGATCGATCGTGTGGGTACGAGCCCGATGGGGTTGAGGTTCCCGTAACGCGGCAGCGTGAGATCACTTACGGTACGCCTGCCCGAACGCAGCTCGACTGGTCACCCGAAGCGGCCCAGCGTGTCGCCCGGATCCCGAGCTTTGTTCGCGGCGTAGTGACCACGCGCGTGGAGACGTTCGCGCGTGAGCGTGGGCACGATCGCGTGACGATAGAATTGCTCGACGAGGTGCGATCGAGCATGCCCGTCGATTTCTCGGATCGGAAGCCGTTCTTTGCGCGACGCCGAGGTGACGAATGAAGAGCGCCTCGGGGGTCGTCGTGCTGTTCGTGTTGCTGGCGCCCGCAACGGTCACCGGGCAGCATGAAGCCCACCGCGCGACGTTCTCGACGTTTCTCGAGGTCGTGAATACGCGCGACCTCGACCGGCTCGAAACCCTTGTCACCGAAGATTTTGTTCGTCACAGTCAGGCCACGCCAGGTGTGGTAATCGACAGCCGGGGCGATTTCCGCACCTTTCTGGAGGCCGATTTCGCCACTGTGCCGGACTCGCGCGTCGAGTGTCCCATGATGACGGGCGAAGGCGATCTGCTAGCCGTGTGGTGCGAATACACCGGGACGCAGGAAGGAGCGTGGGGCCCGTTCCCACCGTCGGGCGAGCGGGTCGATCTCGACTTTGCGGCGTTTCTGAGATTCGAGGCCGGGAAAATCGCCGAGATGTGGGTAATCTGGGACAATCTGACGGCGCTCACGCAACTCGGGCACTTTCCCTTTGCCGCGCGGGAAGACACGCCATGACCCGTAGGTTGGTGCGTTGGACGGTCTCGGTCGCGGTCCTGTCGGTGGCAGCTGTTTGGGCCACCGAGCTGTTTGCCCAGGAGGCTGCAGCCGGCCCCCGCGAGTACGGCGACTTCCCGTACATCGGCAGTCGAGTCGCGGTGTGGATCGCTGCGCAGGTTCACCTCATGTTTGCGGCTTTCGTCCTTGGCGTCCCGATGTTCGCCATGGTCGCCGAAGCGATTGGCATTTTTGGCGGCGACGAACGGTACGACCGATTGGCCAAAGAGTTCACCCGGCTCCTCTTGATTGCATACAGCGCCACCGCCATTTGGGGCGCGGTCCTGCTCTTCTTCCTGACGACACTCTACCCCCAATTCTGGGCCCATCTGTCGGCGATTTTCGAAGTCTCGATGTGGATCTACGTAGGACTTTTCTTCCTCGAGTCGTTCACACTGTATCTCTATTACTACGGCTGGGACCGTTGGAAGAAGGGAACCGCGAAGTACGCTCACTGGGGGTTGGCGATCCTGCTCAACTTGTGGGGAACGGCGGTCATGTTCATCGCCGACAGTTGGTTGAGCTACATGATGAGCCCTCCGGAGGTGATCGCGGCTGACCCCTCGCCAGGTATGGTTCAGCTATGGAGCGCGATCAACAACGCCACCTGGATGCCGATCAACATCCATCGATTTATCGCCAACATCGTATTTGGCGGCTCGGTCGTCGGTGCCTACGCCGCCTACCGGTTCCTCGCCGCCAAGTCCGATGAGGAGCGCGCGCACTACGACTGGATGGGTTACGTCGGCAACTTCATCGCAATCGGGGCGCTGATCATTCTGCCGTTCGCCGGCTACTACCTGGGCCGTGAGATCTACGAGTTCAACCAGCAGATGGGGATCACGATGATGGGCGGGTTCATGAGCTGGCTGTGGATCATTCAGGCGTTCCTGATCGGTGTCTTGTTCCTGGCTGGCAACTACTACTTGTGGGTTGGCATGACGCGCATCCCCGGCGCCGAGCGGTTCCTTCCGTACACCAAGTGGATGCTCGTAGTGTTGGTTATCGGCGTTATCGTTTGGGCCACACCGCACACGATGATTGCCAATCGCGCGGAGCTTGAGGCGATGGGCGGCTCTCACCATCCGTTCCTAGGTGTCTTGGGCGTCATGAGTGCAAAGAACACGGCGGTAAACCTGATGATCTTGACGACGTTCCTGTCGTTTTTGATGTACCGTCGGGCGAACAAGCAACCGGTGGTGAAGTGGGCGAAGATGGGAACGATCGTGCAGGCTGCGCTGTTTGTGCTGTCCGCCGCCATCGTCCTCTTCTACGGCATCTATGGCTACTTCGTGACGGCGATCGTGCGGATCGGCTTCAGCGTCTACCAGGTGCTGGCGGTGCTCGCGACGATCATCGCAGTCATGGTGCTCGATGTGTTGATGCTACGCGGCGCTGAATCGCGGGGCGCGATTCGATGGGGCAACATGCCGGCACGATCGCAGTACGCGTTGTTTGTCTTGGTGGTCACGTTTACGTGGCTTATGGGGTTGATGGGTTTCGCCCGCAGCGGCATTCGCCAGCACTGGCACGTATGGGAGGTCATGCGCGACACGAGTGAGTGGGCGGCCACGCCGGCGCTGGGCCCGGCGGCTCAGGTGATCAGCGCGTGCGTGTTGATTTTCCTGGTACTGATCGCATTCATCTTCTGGCTCGGCGGGCTGGTGGAGAAACCGCAGCTGGTGCCCGAACAACCGGCGGCCGGAGCTTCCGGAAAGTGACGACCTAAGACGATGTGGGCGACGAACCTCAAGATCCTGAGTGTCGTGCTCGGCACGCTGGCCCTGTACACGTTGATCGCCAACGGCATCCCACAGGTCGAGTCTGAGGTGCCGCAGGAGTTGTCGTTCACAGGCGAGGTGAGCGCGGCCGAACTGGCGGCGGCCGGTGAAGAGCTGTACGCCGGGGCCGGCGGGTGCACCGCCTGCCATGGGCTCGGGACGCGAGCGCCCAACTTATTGATCGACGCCGCTGGTCAGGGAGCGATCGGTGCGCGCTGCGGCCAGCGCGTAGAGGGTGAGTCGTGCAAGGAGTATCTGTATCAGTCGATGACCGAGCCCAACGCGTTCGTCGTCGATGGATTTCAGCCGATCATGCCGGACATACGGCGGACGCTGTCGGACGTCCAGATCTGGGCCATGATCGCGTATCTGCAAAGCTTGGGGGGTGAGGTAACGGTCACCGGCGACGACTTTGTGACCGCGCAATCTGCCGGCGAAGACGAAACGGCAGATGCGAGTGCGGGAGCGATGATCGTAGCGACCACGGACCCGCTCGAACTGTTGCGCGAAATGCAGTGCCTGGCTTGCCACATGCTGGGTGGCGAGGGGGCTCAGGTAGGGCCGCCTCTTGCTGGCGTCGGTAGCCGTCTCACGGCCGATCAGATTCGTGAGTCAATCCTCGACCCCAACGCCGTGTTGGCGGAGGGTTACGAGCAATTCGGCGGCATGATGCCAGCCAACTTCGGTCAAAGGCTGACGGCCGAGCAGCTCGAGGTGATCGTATCGTATCTGGGATCCCAACAGTGAGCGGATCGTGAGCGCCAATCGGTATCTGCATCATCCGTTTTGGCAGGCGATTCTGGTCCTGGTGGTCGCCTACCTGCTAGTCGAGTACGGGATTCCGTATCTACCGCCACTGATCGGTATCAGTAGCGCCCCGGTGCCGCAGTCGGTCGTGTTGCAATACATGCTGACCGTGTTGGCAGGGATCCTGATCTGGGTCAGCGATAACGAGGAGCGGTGGGCGCGATTCCGCCAGCCGATTTACGCGGTGCTAGTTGATCGCGACAAGAGGGTGTTGAGGGTTGTGTTGATGGTAGCATTCCCGGTGTTAGTCGGCTGGCTGACCTTCCGTGCGGTGCGGCAAACGGTGGCCGCGCCACCAAGCCTGCGGTCGATCCACCCGGCGCCACCCTCGTCGATCACGTTTCGCGGCGAGACGATGACCCTCGCCGGACTGGGGAACCCGCTGCGTCAAGACGACTCAATTGCTGAGGCCTACACTGTTGGGAAGCGGGTGTATTACCAGAACTGTCTTCCGTGTCACGGCGATGCGCTGAGCGGGGATGGTCACTATGCGCGCGGGTTTACGCCGACTCCGCTCGCATTCACAGGCTCCGGTACCATCGCCCAGCTGACCGAGAGTTTCGTGTTCTGGCGGATCGCCAAGGGCGGTCCGGGGCTCCCCCGCGAGGGAGCGCCGTGGAACTCGGCCATGCCGGCGTGGGAGGATATCCTGACGACAGACGAAATCTGGTCGGTAATCGTGTTCCTGTACGAGCAGGCAGGGGTTTCGCCCCGGACTTGGGAAGAGGCGGAGGGGTCGGGTGAGCACTAGGCGACTCACCTGTGGGATGTTGCTGCTCGCGCTCGGTGTGGTCGCTCAAGCCGAGGGTCAGGAGGCACCTCCCGGCAAGGCGACGTACGACAAGTGGTGTGCCGGATGCCACGGGGACGAGGGAGCGGGCGATGGTGTGGCAGCGGCGTACATGTTGCCTCAGCCGAGGGACTTTACCACCGGGCTGTACCAGATTCGTACCACTGCCAGCGGAGAGCTCCCAACGGATGCTGACATCCTCAGGATGATCGACGAGGGGATGCCCGGATCCGCCATGCCGGGATGGAAGGACTACTTGAGCAACACCGAGCGCAATGACCTGGTTCAGTATTTGAAAACGTTCTCGTCGTTTTTCGAGGATGAAGTCCCGCCGCCCGTTGAGTACGGTGGAGCGCCGGGAGTCAGCGAGGAAGGGCTCGCTGAGGGGCGTGAGTTCTATGACAAGATCGAATGCTGGAAGTGCCATGGGCAGGCCGGCCGTGGAGACGGTCCCTCGGCGCCTGCGCTGGAAGACGATTGGGACCTTCCGATCCGTGCAGCTGATCTCACTGAAGGCTGGAACTTCAACGGTGGCCATATGACGGAAGCGATCTTCTCGCGCCTGATGACCGGGCTCAACGGAGCGCCGATGCCGTCGTTCGCGGACTTGATCGATGCCGAGTTCATGACCGAGGAGCAACTGTGGCGGGTGGCACAATACGTAGAGAGCCTGTCGCCCGATACGCCCGAAGTGCAGGAGGTTGTGCGCGGAGCCTTGGTCGAGACGCTCCCCGCCACTGTCGACGATCCAGCGTGGAACCAAATCGAGAGGTTCTACATTCCGCTGGTCGGTCAGGTGATCGTACAACCCAGGTGGTTCACCCCGACCGTGGACGGTGTGTGGGTGCAGGCGGCCCACGACGGCGAGCGTGTTGCGCTGCGCCTTACATGGAACGACCCGTCCGAAAGCCCAAGTGCAGAATGGGAGGAATGGCGGCAACGGGTCGTTGGCGTGATGGAGCCAACCGTTGAAATCACGATCTCGACCGCCGAGGACGGGGCTACCGGCGATGGAGAGCCAGAAGTCGCTGAGCTGCTAGCCGATGCGCTCACGGTTCAGTTTTCGACCACCATCCCTGAGGGTATGAAGCGTCCGTATTTCTTGATGGGCGATCAGGACGAGCCGGTTTACTTGTTGAATTGGAGCAGCGGTGGTAGCGCAAACGAAGCGCTCGGTCGCGGGATGAACGCAATCGAGACGATCGCTGGTGAGACGGTCCTGACGAGCGAATCGACGTTTGATGAGGGACAGTGGCGGCTCTTGCTGAATCGCGCGCTCACGGTGGAGGGTGAAAACCGGTTGGTTTTCGAGACCGGTCGGCCGATTCCGATGGCGCTCTTCGCTTGGGACGGTTCGAACGGTGAGTCCGGTACACAGGGCGCGATCAGCACGTGGTATTTCTTGTACCTCGATCAGCCGACCGAGAATATCACGTACGCGTTCCCGGTACTAGCGGTGCTGTTGACTGCGGTGCTGGGAGTGGTGATCGTCACACGCGCCCAACGTGGAGCGCACGGCGCTGGCCCCGGGGCCGGGTCTGATTAACGTCTAGCCGACATTCAAAGGGTCGATAGCTTCGTTTGATTGATCAACCACGCATGAAGGAGAGGGATATGAACCATCCACTAAGGCAGATCCTCGCCCTGGTTGTGGTGTTGGGGATCTCGGTTGCAACCGCCTGCGGCGGTGGGGGTGGTGGCGAAACAACCGATGGAGAGACAGATGGCGGCGCTCCGGCGGCTGGGCCTGTGGTCAGTCCGGACAGCGCAGCGACGATAGCGGGAGCGGTGTCATTCGAGGGCACGGCGCCGGCGGCCGAACCGATCGACATGAGCGAGGAGCCGACCTGTGCCGAGAAGCACCCCGATGGTGCCGTGCGGCAACAAGTCGCGGTCACCGACGGACGGTTGGCCAATGTTTACGTGTACGTCAAATCGGGATTGGGGGATCGGGCTTTCCCGACACCGTCGGCGCCGGTCACGATGGATCAGAACGGCTGCCGTTACAACCCGCACATCGTGGCGATACAGGCTGGACAATCGCTGGCGATTACGAACAGCGACGGGATCCTTCACAACATCAACACCCAGCCCACCGAGAACCGCGGCTTCAACATCAGCCAGCCGGTAGTGATGGAGACATCCAGGGAGTTTTCGCGACCCGAAGTCATGATTCCGGTCAAGTGTGATGTCCACGGCTGGATGGAAGCGTTCATCGGTGTGCAGGGGCATCCTTATGCGAGCGTCAGTGGGGCCGACGGGTCGTTCTCGCTGGCCGACTTGCCTCCTGGTGAGTACGAGATCGAGGCATGGCATGAGCTGTACGGAACGCAGTCACAGACGGTCAGTGTAGGGGTCAAAGAGACCGCGCAGGTCAGCTTCACGTTCAGCTCCGACATGGCCGGGAACCATGTTCCCTTGGGCGAGCCAATCGTTCTCAGATGAACTGGAGCTGGATGATGCCCGAGTCGGCGTCGACGTTTGGCGCCGGCATCGACTCGATCTACTACATAATCCTGTGGATCACCGGGGCGATCTTCGTGCTCGTCGAGACTGCGTTGATCGTATTCATCATCCGGTACCGGCACCGTGAAGGTCGGGTAGCCGTCCACACCCACGGTAGCAAGAAGGCCGAGATTGTTTGGACGATCATCCCGTTTATCCTCGTTCTCTTCATCGTCTACGCCAGCAACGACATCTGGTTACAAGTCAAACGGGCCGACCAGGATGGCGCAGCTCAGGCGGATGCGCTGCCACTGAGAGTAGTCGCCAAGCAGTTCGAGTGGAATGTGACTTACCCAGGGCCGGACGAAGAGCTCGACACTAGCGATGATTTCGTCAAGCGAAATCAGCTTCACGTCCCGATCGGGCGAGCGGTTCGGATCGATCTCGGTTCCGAAGACGTGATCCACTCGTTTTTCCTGCCCGACTTTCGTGTAAAACAGGACGCCGTTCCGGGGATGACGATCCCGGTGTGGTTCGAGGCCACGCGGACAGGGGAGTTTCCGATGGCGTGCGCCGAGCTCTGTGGTCTCGGCCATTATCGCATGCGAGCGTCGTTGACCGTCCACGAAGCGGATGACTTCAACCGCTGGCAAGCAGAGGAGCTCGCCGCTGGTACTCCGGCGGAAGCTGCGGATGGGCTCGAGGCGGACACAGCAGAGGAAAACAAGATCAGCGAAGAGGAGGAAAGCGCATGAGCACGACCCAGCTGTTGGCTCCCAACGTGAGCGCGCAACACTGGGCCGATCCGAGCCATCCGGATGATCGCCCGTTCATCCGGAGGTACGTCTTCTCGACCGATCACAAGACGATCGGGAACCAGTTCATGTTCATGAGCTTGTTCTTCCTGCTGATTGGTGGGGCGCTGGCGATGATGATCCGTTGGCAGCTCGGTTGGCCGGGTTTACCGATGCCGGGCGGGAATGTGCTGCCGGAGACGATGGCGCCGGGCGGGATCCTGTTGCCCGAGTTCTACAACTCGCTGGTCACGATGCACGGGACGTTCATGATCTTCTTTGCCATTATGCCGCTATTGGTGGGCATGTTCGGCAACTGGCTGATCCCGCTTCACGTCGGTGCTTCCGACATGGCGTTTCCCCGCCTCAACATGATGTCGTTCTGGACCGCGGTCCCGGCGGGCTTCATCATGCTGGCGAGCTTCGCGGTCGAAGGTGGAGCCGCGGGGGCGGGGTGGACCGCGTACCCGCCGCTGAGCGCCGTGCCTGAGTACAGTGGCGTCTCGACCGGGCAGCAACTGTGGTGCGTGAGCCTGGTGATTCTAGGATTTTCCTCGCTGATGGGGGCGGTCAACTACATCACTACGATCGTCAACATGCGGGCGCCCGGCATGACCTGGCTGCGGCTGCCACTGCCGGTGTGGGCGTTGTTTATTACCGCCATCCTCATCCTGCTGGCGATGCCGATCCTGGCCGGGGCGCTCATCATGCTGCTGTTCGATCAGACGCTCGGGACGACGTTCTTTCTGCCCGAGACTGGCGGTCAGCCGCTCCTGTGGCAGCACCTCTTCTGGTATTTCGGTCATCCAGAGGTCTACATCTTGATCCTACCGGCGATGGGGATCGCCTCCGAGGTGATCGCCAACGGGTCGCGGAAACCGATCTTCGGTTACCCAGCGATGGTCGGCGCGATCGTAGCGATTGCGTTTTTGGGTTGGATCGTGTGGGGGCACCATATGTTCCAGAGCGGCATGAACCCACTCTTGGGGTCCAGCTTCATGCTGTCGACGATGATCATCGCCGTGCCCTCAGCTATCAAAGTTTTTAACTGGTTGGGCACGATTTGGCGGGGCGACATCCACTTCCACACGCCAATGTTGAACGCGCTGGCGTTCGTCGGGATGTTCGTGATCGGCGGATTGTCGGGCGTGTTCATGGCCTCGACGCCCGTGGACATCTACATCCATGACACGTACTTCATCGTTGCCCACATCCACTACGTGCTGTTTGGCGGTAGCCTGTTCGCCATCTTCGCGGGAATCTACTTCTGGTTCCCGAAGTTCTATGGACGGATGTTGAACCCAACCCTCGGCAAGATCCATTTCGCGCTCACCTTCGTGTTCTACAACCTGGTGTTCTTCCCGATGCACAACCTCGGGCTGGGTGGCATGATGCGGCGCATCTACGACCCCAATCAGTATGGGTTCCTGGAGCCGCTCCAGCCCATGAACACGTTCATCTCCGTGTTTGCGCTGGCGCTTGGCGCGAGCCAGTTGGTGTTCTTCTTCAACGTCGTATGGTCGCTCTGGCGAGGGGAGAGGGCGCCTGAAAACCCATGGCTGTCAAACTCGTTGGAGTGGGATCTGCCGTCGCCACCGCCGCACGGCAATTTCGAAGCGATGCCCGCTGTGTACCGCGGTCCGTACGAGTACAGTTACCCCGGCCGGGGCGAAGATTTCTGGCCTCAAAGCGAGCCACCGGACGGGCAGCCAGCCCCCGTGACGACGGGCGGAACCCCAGTGGCTGAAGGGGTGCCCCAATGAGCCAGGCGGCAGCCATTCACGCCCAAGCACCACGCCCCATGGAGGGGATCAGGGTCTACAATGTCAAACTCGGGATGTGGGTCTTTCTGCTCTCCGAGGTGATGTTCTTCAGTGGACTGATTGGAGCGTACATCATCCTCCGGTTCGCACACCCAGAACAATGGGCGGCGCCGGGTGAGGTGCTCAACGTTCCGCTGACCGCGTTCAACACGTTCATGCTGATCTGCAGCAGCGTAACGATGGTCAAGGCGTTCGCCGCCATCGAGCACGGTGATCAGGCCGGGCTCAAGAAGTGGCTGCTGGCGACGATCGTGTTGGGCGCAGCGTTCGTCGGCATTCAGGTATTCGAGTACATGAAGCTGGCAGAGCACGGTTTCGTTCCCGTCGCGAGCCAGTATGCCGCCGAGGGGGGCCCGCTCTACGGCTCGACCTTTTACACCATGACCGGCTTTCACGGGGCGCACGTTTCGATCGGCGTGTTGTGCTTGAGCTTTACCGCGTTTCAAGCGTTCCGCGGTCGGTACACCGAGGAATACTACTCAGGCGTAGAGATCATGGGGCTGTATTGGCATTTTGTGGATCTAGTTTGGATCATCCTGTTCACCATCGTTTACTTGATCTAGGACGTCGACGTGGCCCACAAGAAACCGAACTACTACTTGGTCTGGCTGTACTTGTTGATCCTGACGGTCGCGGAGGTGCTGGTGGCGTTTGCGTCGGGGCTGCCGTTTCAAGTGCTGGTCTTCATTCTACTGGGGTTGGCCGTCTGGAAGGCAGCTCTTGTGGCGATGTACTACATGCACCTCAGGTTCGAGCCGCCACGGCTCGTAGTGCTAGCGCTGGCTCCGATACCGCTGGCGATCTTGATCACGCTCGTGGTCGTGGCGATGGAGGGATTCTGAGCGGCGAGCTTATGGAGGGCATGCTCTGGGCGGGGCTGGTCATGATCGGAGTTCCGCTCTTGATCGGCATCGGAGTCGCGGTGGTCATCGTGCGCCACCGTGCTCGCTACCGCGAACAAACCCGCACCGAGTCGAGGTCAAGCTAGACTCATGACGATGGCTCGCTCTTCACTGATCGCTTTTCACCGCGTGCTGATCGGGACCGGCATCGTTTTCTGTGTCGGGTTCGCGATTTGGATTTGGTCAGCTGGGCACGTGGTCCTGGCGGTCGTTTTTGCCGTGCTCGCACTGGGGCTCGGATACTACCTGAAGAACCTCTCCCGCTTCCTCGATTACGGGGAAGACCGCTAGTCCCGCTCTCCGGTCACTCCTCGTCCCAGATCCGGTTGAAGTGCATCAGAAGCCGCGGGTGGCGGTACCAAAGCCAGGCTGCCATGCCGGCGGCGGCCAGCAGGTTCGCTACCGCTACGCCCCAGAATGCAATACTGCCGAGCAACGGTTGCCCGATCGCGACCATGTAGACGTGGAAAGCGACCTCAAAGAAGATGAAGAAGAAAACGAGCGCGATCCCGAGCGGTGGGATCCGCTCGATCTCAGTTACCAGGAACGAAGCCACGACGCCGACGCCGATGAAGGCGGCGTGGTGAACGATCGTGTACGCGGCGACCATGCCCGGATCGATCGCCGTGTGTCCGGCGGCTACATCGGCACCCTTGAAGAGGACAGTTCCGAGCAGCGACGGCGTGTAAAGAGCTTGGTGTTGGATTACGTCGAGGAAAAGGAACCACGCCGCAACGATGCCGGCTCCGATCATTCCGGTCACGAAGCCTTCGATCAAAACGTTGGGGGTGGAGGGCGGTGGCGCGACAGGTTTTGTTGCCGAGGCGTTGGTCATGGCACCTCCCAGAGCGCAAAGGGCACGCAGATGATGGCCAGCCACGTACTAAGGCGCAAGCTGAACCCCGTCGATCAAGCCGGCGCCATCAGCCTCAGCGCCCCAAACAGGAGCATGAGCGCCACGATAATGGCCGCGGCCACCACCAGGCCGGTCGACAGAATCGCGGTCAGGATAGGACGGTCGTACCTCAGGTGCATGAAGAACATCGCCACGAGGGCGAACTTTGTCGCGGAGAGTACCAACAGAACTGGCGCGATCGCCGAACGCATGAAAGGTATGTAGAACACCGCCACCTCGAGCAGCGTGATGATCGCCAGGATGAGCGCTACCAGCCAATACGTGCTGCGAGCGGCGTGCCCACCACCCTGATGTTCAGCGACCTCGTTCATCCCGCCTGCTTCCTCACTGGATGAGGTAGACGACCGTGAAGATCACGATCCACACCACGTCTACGAAATGCCAATACAACCCAGCGACCTCCACGTCAAGGCTTCGCTCTGGGCCGAGCCGTCCGCGAAACGCCATAAAAAGCAGCGTGGCCATCCAAATCACGCCGACGGTCACGTGAGCGCCGTGAAAACCTGTCAGTACGAAGAACGTGGAACCAAACAGGTTCTGCTGTAGGGTCAACCCTTCGTGATAGAAGTGCGAGAACTCGTAAACTTGCCCGGCCAAGAAGAGGCCGCCGAGAGCGATGACGCCCCCGATCCAGAGCTTGGCTTGACCCGTCTGATCGCGCTGGACGGCGTCGAGCGCTAGGACCATCGCCAGGCTCGACATCAGCAATACGAAGGTCGAGACCGAGGTCATTGGGATGTTGAGGATCTCGGCCGGCGTCGGACCGGCTACGCTCTTTCCCTTGTAGGACAGGTAAGTCGCGATCAACGACCCGAAGAACATGCATTCCGAGCCGATGAACACCCACATCGCCATCTTGCGGTTCGGGATCCCGAATGTCGTCACGTGCGCGCTCATCCCGAGCCGCCTCCGGGTTCAAATACGGGGTTCCCGGGTCGTTCGAGTGGCTGGAATGCCCACCAGTACACCGAAACAACGAGCACGGCTATGCCGAGTAGTACCGGCAACAAACCGATCATCGTACCACCGCCAGCTAGCGTCAGCCCCGCCGCGGCGACCAGCGGCCAGTGGCTGGGCGAAGGCAGTTCGATCCGTTCGACCGGGTGATCGGGTTGTGGTGGGGTGCCGTCTTCCTTTGTGCGCTTCGAGATGTCCCTGGTCGGTCCGTACTTGTGGAGCCAGAGCGGACGCGCGCTGTTGACGGTGGGGATGGCGGCGAAGTTGTACTCAGGGGGTGGCGAGCTCATCGACCACTCGAGCGTGGCCGCATCCCAGGGATCCGCTGCCGCCGCCTCTCCCGATCGCAGGCTGCGTACGACGTTGAAATAGAATACCAGGACGCCGACGCTCAACACGAACGCGCCTATCGTCGCCACCATGTTCCACTGTTCCCACCCAACGCCGGCAGGGTAGGTGTAGATCCGCCGCGCCATGCCATCGAGACCGAGGAAATGCATCGGGAAAAACGTCAGGTTCACGCCCAAGAACATGACCCAGAAGTTCAGCTTCCCGAGCCCCTCCCCGAGCATCCGCCCGGTAACCTTGGGCCACCAGTAATAGACCCCGGCAAAGAGACCAAACACAGTGCCCCCAAAGAAGACGTAGTGTAAGTGTGCGACTACGAAGTACGAGTCGTGCTGTTGCAGATCGATCGGCGCCGACGCGTGCATGACTCCCGACAACCCACCGACGATGAATAGCGCGACCATGCCGACCGCGAAGTAGAGCGGTGTTCGCATGACGATGTGCCCGCCCCACAGCGTCCCGATCCAGTTGAAGATCTTTACACCTGTTGGGATCGCGATCAGCATCGTCCCGAGGGAGAACGCAGTATCGGCGATCGGCCCCAAGCCGGTTGTGAACATGTGATGGCTCCACACGCCAAAGCCCAGGAATCCGATCAAGATCCCGGAGAAGATCACGAACGGTGCCCCAAACAGGGGCTTTCGCGAGAAAGTCGGGAGGATCTCCGAGACGACGCCAAACGATGGAAGGATCAGGATGTAGACCTCGGGATGCCCGAAGATCCAGAACAGATGCTGCCAAAGCACCGGTGTTCCACCGGCAGCGGCGACATAGAAATTGGTATCAAAAAAGCGGTCGAACAGCAGGAAGACGAGCCCTACCGTGATGGCCGGGAACGCCAGCAACATGAGGATCTGAACGATCAGCGCCATCCACACGAAAAGCGGCATCCGCATTAGCGACATGCCCGGCGCCCGCATGTTGAGAGTCGTTACCGTGAAGTTGATCGCCGACGCGATCGACGCGATGCCCATGATCTGCAGGCTCAAGACCCAGAAGTCGATGCCGAGGCCCGGGTTGTACTGCTTGGACGTGAGGTTGGCGTAACCGAACCACCCCGCATCGGGGGCCTGGTTCACGAAAAACGCAAGGTTGAGCAAGATGGTGCCGAAAAAGAAAGTCCAGAAGGAGAACGCATTCAGTCGCGGGAAAGCGACGTCTCGAGCGCCGATCATGAGTGGGATCAGAAAGTTGAACATCGCCGCTGCTAACGGCATGAGCACCAGGAACACCATCGTGGTCCCGTGCATCGTAAACATTTGGTTGTAGGCCTCCGCGCCGACGACCGTGCCTTCGGGAGTGGCCAGCTGCAGTCGAATAATGAGCGCCTCCACTCCGCCGACAATGAAGTAGAACAAGGCGGTGACTCCGTACATGACCCCGATCCGCTTGTGATCGACCGTGGTAAGCCACGACGCGATCCCGCCGGAGTAGATCGACTCGTGATGCACGGTGCCTGCCGGTGTGGCGCTCATCGTAAGCTCCCGAGATAGGCGACCAAACTCGCGATTCGCTCTTCTGAGAGATTCAAGTTTGGCATCCGGGAGCCCGGTTTGACGCGCTCGGGATTCCGTAGCCAGGCGGCCAGCTCGTCCGGTTCGTTTGCGAGGATCCCAGCGGCGATCGTCGATCGGCTTCCGAACTTCGTCAGATCGGGGCCGATCTTACCCTGAGCGGGCGTGCCTGCGATCGCATGACAGGCAACGCAGCCCGAAGCGAGAAATGCCTGAACACCGACGGAGTCCGCTACCGCGGGCTGTAGTTGCTGGTCGACCCAGGCATCAAACGATTCAGCTGTTTCAACAAACACTCTCAGCCGCATGTTGGCGTGCGACGTGCCGCACAGCTCGGCACACTGGCCATCGAAAACCCCGACCGAGTCGGGCGTGAACCAGAGCTGGTTCTCACTGCCCGGATTGAGGTCGCGCTTGCCACCGAGTCGTGGCACCCAGAACGAATGGATGACGTCGGCCGACGCGAGCGTCAGGCTGGCTGCCCGGCCGACCGGGATGTGGAGTTCGTTGGCGGTCCTGATCCCGAGATCCGGATACTCGAACTCCCACCACCACTGGTGACCAGTGACGGCTATTTCGATCGCATCAGCTGGCGGTGGGCGCTGGACATCGAAGATCGTACGGACGGTTGGAATCGCGATGAAGAATAGAATGGCGGCCGGTACCAGCGTCCAGGAGATCTCGAGCGCGGTGAAGCCATGAACCTGGTCGGGAACGCCAGTGTCGCCGTGCCGGCGTCGATAACGGATCAGTGTGTACAAGAGGAGCAGCTCGACGACGACAAAAATGCCCCCGGTCCACCAAAGCACGACCTTGTACAGATCGAGGATCGATCGGCCCATGTCAGAGGCCGGTTGTACAGTGGACCAGTCGGCGACACCGCACCCCGTGAGCGAGACTCCGAGTGCTAGGATCGCAACCGCACGACAGATCGAGCACCCTGGCGAGATGCGCCCATGCTGTGCGGACCGCGACTCCACGTGCCCCCTTCACTGCGCAATAGTTGTCAAAGGCGGAAAAAGCGTCCACACTCTACCCAGGTACGCCGGGCACCGTCAAGGTCGGGAACCTCTCTCCACCCCCGGGGGTTTACATATTGCTGGTCTAGAGTAAGGCTCGGGGGATATTTTCCGTACGTCATGGATCGAGATCATACCGGGAGTAACACAATGCTCATTCGTCGTCTAAAGCAGACACTCATAACGCTCGTCGCGCTCCTACTTGCCGGCGCTGGTGCGGCCTCGCTCCAAGCCCAGACCGAGGCCACCGATGGGTTTGTGATCGCGGTGCTGCCGTTTGTCTCTGCAGATGACGGAAAGGCCAAGGACCTGCAGGAAGAGGTTATCGCCGAACTTGATGATCTTGGCCCCTACACGTTGGTCACCGAGGAGGAAGTCAACGAAGCGGTGGAACAGCACGGGTTCAAGCCGGGCTCGCCGATTCCCGACGTCAAGACGCTCGAGATCGCTCAGTCGCTGCAAGCCAAGATCGTCGCGCGTGGCACACTCGATCGGCACGGTGACATGTGGGCTGCCAAATCCACGTTCGTCGACGTTGCGACTCGCAACACCCAAAACCTGCCCGAGGTCACCGATTCAGACATAGACGATCTTGGTCAACGCCTCGTGGAAGCGTTCAACGCTCGGAACCAAGCCGACAAACACATCATCTTCGGCCGCGACTATATGCGATCGGAAAACCACGAGCGCGCGATCTCGAACTTCGAGCAGGCGCTCGAGTACGATCCGGGCCTGGCATTGGCCTACTTCTTCATGGGCCAGTCGTACCTGGAGCGGGACATGGTCGATCAGGCGCTTATCTCGCTGGAGAAGGCGATCGATCTCGACCCGGCGTATATCAACGCGTATCACTCGATCGGTACGGCCTACCTCGAAAAGGGCGACACAACCCAAGCCAGGGACTTCTTTGAGGAGTTGATTCGCCGCAAAGGCGACGATTGCGATATCCAGGTCGCCTACGGCTACGTGATGGCCAACCAGCTAGGGGAAGTCGAAAAGGGACTGGCGGCGTTCGAGCAGGCGACCACGCTCTGCCCCGACAATGCGGCGGCGCATCAGTATCGAGCCTATGCGCTTCCAGATGATCGACGTGACCAAAAGATCACCAGCTTCAAGAAGTACCTCTCGCTCTCGGCTGGCGGTGCGACGGACCCCGAGGCGTTGCAGTACCTGTTTGGTCTCTATTTCGCGGATGAGCAGTATGAGGAAGCGAGAGCAACTGCCGACGAGGCGCTGGCTGCCGATCCGGCCAACGCCAACCTGCTGTCCGCAGCGGGGTACGTGCGCTATAAGCTCGGCGACTACAACTCGGCGATCGATTACTATGGCCGGGCGCTGGCGGTCAATCCAGATCTCGAGCGGGCGTACCTCTTCCGGGCGCTGGCGTACCAGGAGCTCGGCAACACGGTTGAATTCGCCAAGGATCTCGAGCGCGCCGGCAAGGGGCAATCGAGCGCGATCCTGGCCAATATCTTCCTCAAGGATGCCTCCACTGCGCTGAAGGGAGGCCGCTACGGTGCAGCGCTGGAGTTCCTGGGCCAAGCCTCGAGACTTGGCGGCAATTCTTGCGCGATCTCCTATTACCGGGGTGACGCCTACTACCGGATGGCAAAGGCGCTCCAGGGGGAGGACAAGTCGATCCCGCAGAATGAGCGCTCCCGATCGTTGTTTACGACTGCGATCGTGCACCTCAGGAACGCTTGTGGTGACTACGCGTCCTACGGGCAGGGTTTGATCGGCAACTCGAATCAATACATCGAGCGGGTCGATCTGATCATCAAGAAGCTGAGCCGACAGGGCGGGTAGTACCTGTTGTCCGGCTGTTCGAGCCGAACGGGCCGCCCTTCCGAGGGTGGCCCGTTTTGCGTTGACACTCTTGCGGGGGATCCGTAGGTTCTTCCCTCTGCATTCCTTAAGCGTTTGTTCGTCATTCATGCACGCGCGGGGCGGTAGTTCAGTTTGGTCAGAACGCCGGCCTGTCACGTCGGAGGTCGCGGGTTCGAGTCCCGTCCGCCCCCTGCCGATGACCGGGCCCGCCATCAACCTGGTAGGTATCAGCCACAAGACGGCGCCGTTGGCCCGCCGGGAGCAGTTCACGTTTCCCACTGCGACATGCCGCAAAATCCTCTCGCAATCCGAAGATGAGACGCTGGTCCTGGTGACTTGTAACCGTACGGAGCTGTACGGTTTGGCAGGCGCGGCCAAGCTCGAAAAGAGGTTGTTGGAGGCAGCCAACGCCGACCAGGGGCCGTTCTACGTCCGCGAAGGGTTGGAGGCGGTCCAACACTTGTACGAAGTCGCGGGGGGTCTCGACTCGATGGTTTTGGGAGAACCTCAGATCCTGGGACAGGTCAAGCGCGCGATGGGAGCAGCGCGCGACGCGGGTCGGCTGGGCCCGGTTCTCGACGAGCTAACCCGGCGCGCGGTCCGCGTTGGAAGACGAATCAGGGGCGAAACCGAGGTTGGGCGTGGGCTGCCATCGATCCCGAAAGTCGCCACCGGGATGGCGCGATTGACGCTCGGCGAGCTGAGCGGTCGTTCGATGCTCATCGTCGGTTCCGGAAAGCTCGGCGACCTCACCGCACAAACCTTACAGCGGGCCGGGGCGACCGATATCGTGGTCACCAATCGTCGCACGGAACCCGCCGAACGGTTGGCCCAGGCGATCGGCGGACGGGCGGAGCCGCTCAGCGACCTCGATCAGCTGCTTGCAGACGCTGATATCGTCATATCGTGCACGTCTTCACAGACGCCGATTCTCAGCCGGCAACAGATGGAACGCGTGGTTCGCCGACGCCGCTCGCAGCAGCCGCTGGTGATGATCGACATCGCGGTGCCACGGGACGTCGATCCTACTGCCCGTGAGATCGAGGGTGTGCGCCTGTTCGACCTCGATGATCTGCGCGGGTGGAGCTCGGAGGCGGTACCACGGAAAGCGGTCGACGCCGCTCGAGACATCATCGCCGCGGAGGCGCAGGAGTTCGATGTGTGGCTGGCGGGTCGCTCGGCGGTGCCAACGATCCGCGATCTTCGCGATCGAGCCGAACGCATCGTTGCGGCGGAGGTGGAGCGGTCAGGCTTAGATGACCGGGAAGCGCTGCGGACCTTTGGACGCCGGGTGATGAACAAGCTGCTGCACCACCCTACGGCTAGGCTCAAAGACCGCGCTGCTACCGAGGGGGAAACCTACGTCGACGTCGCCCGTGACCTTTTCGCCCTCGATCTCGAGTTTCCTGACGAGCGCGGCAATGGGCGGCGTGGCAACAGTGGGTGAAGGCCGGCGATTGCGGATTGGAACTCGGGGCAGTGCGCTGGCCCGGGCCCAGACGCGGCTGATCTCGGAAGCACTGAAAGCGTTGGGTTGGGAGACCGAGGAGGTCGTTGTGCGAACGGCCGGGGATCGGGCCCCGTCCGCGCCTCCGGCCGAATTGGGGAGGAGCGCTTTTGTCGCTGCGCTCGAGTGTGCTCTAACGGATCGTTTGATCGATGTAGCCGTTCACAGCGCGAAGGACTTACCGACCGACGATCGACCCGTGGTAACGGTGATCGCCTACCCGCCGCGCGCGGACGCCCGCGACGCGATTGTAACTCGCGACGGGGGACCACTGGCCAACGTGCCGCCGGGTGCGCGAGTCGGGACCTCGAGCCCTCGACGACGTGCCTTTTTGCTGTCCGAACGTAACGATCTCAGCGTGGTCCCGATTCGTGGCAACGTTGACACGCGACTGGCGAAGCTGGACCGGGGCGATTTCGATGCGCTCTGTGTAGCCGCGGCTGGGCTGGATCGACTCGGGTTGGTGGGCCGGGTGGCCGAGCGGCTTCCACCGAGGCGCATGCTCCCGGCTGTCGGCCAGGGGGCGCTCGCCATTCAGATCCGTGCCGATGACGATCTCGAGAGGGACCTCCGCTTGCTTGACGATCCGATGACGCGTCAAGCGGTTACCGCTGAGCGGGGCTTCCTCAATGCGATGGGGGGGGGCTGCCGGACGCCGCTGGCGGCGTACGCGGTTTGCGATAACAGCGTGCTCATGATCGATGCTGCAGCGCTCGATCCTGATGGAGGACGGGCGTTTTTCGAGCGCTCGACGGGCCCGACCAACGAAGCCGCTCGGATCGGGAGCGAGCTCGCCGAGCGACTCTTGGCGATCGGCGCCGACTCGATCGTCGGGGTGGGACCGACATGAAGGGCGTCGCTTTGAAGGGTTGGCGCGTTGTGGTGACGGCCTCAGAGGGCGAGCGGTTCTGCGACCGACTCGAGCGAAGCGGCGCGATCCCGATTCACGCTCCCACGATAGCGATTCGGTCGCTCGACGGAGAGCCTTTCGACCGCGCACTTCGCCGACTCGACACTTATGACTGGGTGGTGATGACCAGCCGCAACGGCGTGGCGTCGTTGGCGACCCGGCTGACGGCACTTGGGCTGACGATACCTGCCAAGCCGGTCTGGGCGGCGGTCGGGCCTCGAACCGGGGAGGTGCTGGAGTCGTTGGGCGTCGAAGTGCGCGGGATGCCATCCGAGCAGCGAGCGGCGGCGATTCCTGACGCGATGGGTGACGTCGAAGGTCGGCGCGTGCTTCTCGTCCGGGCCAAGCGGGCCACCCAGGATCTGCCGATGATTCTACGCCAGCGAGGCGCCGTCGTGGATGACGTAGTCGCGTACGAGACGATCGAAGGGTCGGAAGGTGCGCGTCCCAGGCTCGAGGCGGCGCTGGCTGAGCCGCTACAGGCGATCGTTTTTACCAGCGGCTCGACCGTCCGCGGTTTCGTGCGTCTCCTGCCCGACCCGCGAAGAGCCTTAGGTGAAGCCGTGATTGCATGCATCGGGCCGGTAACTGCGGCGGCTGTGCGCGAAGCCGGACTCGGCGACCCGGTCGTGGCAGCCGAGCCGACGCCAGCCGCAGTGGTTGAAGTGTTGGTCGGCAGCTCCGACCGAGATCGTGAGCGAGCGCGTGTCTGACCGTACGTTCGAGCGTTTTCGGAGGCTGCGACGAACGCCGGCGTTGCGGGCGTTGGTCGCCGAGACCCGGCTCTCTCCACGTCAGCTGGTGTACCCGATTTTTGTTCGCGACGGCAAGGCGGTGCGTGAGCCGATAGCGTCGATGCCGGGTCAGGAGCGAGTCTCGGTGGATGAGCTGGGGCGGGATGTCGAGCGCGCTTCCGAGCTCGGAATCGGTGGGGTCTTGTTGTTCGGCCTCCCGAGTGAGAAGGACTCTGTCGGCAGCGGTGCGTGGGACGAACTTGGCGTCGTTCAGCGCGCGGTCAGGGCGATTCGCGAAGCTGACCCCGACCTGGTCGTGGCGGCCGACGTCTGTCTATGCGGTTACACCGATCACGGTCACTGTGGTGTCCTCCGCGATGGCGATGTGGATAACGACGAGACGTTGCCGCTGTTGGCGCAAACCGCCGCCTCATTGGCCGCGGCCGGGGCCGACATCGTGGCGCCGAGTGCGATGATGGATGGACAGGTTGTGGCGATCCGGTCGAAGCTCGACGAGGCTGGCCACGGAGACGTGGCGATCATGGCCTACGCGGCCAAATACGCGTCGGCGTTCTACGGGCCGTTCCGCGACGCCGCCGACTCAACGCCCCGGACGGGTGATCGGCGCGGGTACCAGATGGACTCGTCACACGTTCGACAGGGATTGGCCGAGATCGCCGCCGATCTGGCCGAGGGGGCTGACGTCGTGATGGTCAAGCCAGCGCTCGCTTACCTCGACGTGATTCGCGCCGCGCGTGAACGATTCGACGCCCCACTCGCTGCCTACAGCGTGAGCGGTGAGTACGCGATGCTAGCCGCGGCCGCCGAACGGGGTTGGCTGGATCACAAGGCGACCGTGCTTGAGTCGCTGACCGCGATCGCGCGCGCCGGCGCAGACATCGTGATCACCTACTCCGCGTTGGAAGCCGCCCGCTGGCTCAGGTGAGCGGTCGCAATGTCGTCCACGTGTTGGCGCTGCGGGTTGACCCCGCGTGGCGAAGGCAGACACGTGAAGCGCGAGAGGCAGATTGCGAAGCGCTGCTTGAAGCCGCTCGGCAGGCGGCCGAGCGAGTGACGACCTACACGTACTCGATGGTCGGCACGCGGACCGACGTGGACGTGCTGTTCTGGCGGCTCGGTGCATCGCTCGAAGACCTCGAGGAGACCGCCAGCCAGCTGTTGTGCTCGGGTGTTGGGAAGTGGTGCACGATCTCCCACTCCATGATTGGGTTGGTCCGACCTTCGAAGTACGTAAAAGAGAGAACTCCGCAAGAAGAGGCGATGTTCACCGGCGATCGTTCCCAATACCTGATCGTCTACCCGTTCGTCAAGACGACCGAGTGGTATTTGATGCCGGAAGATGAACAGCGTCGTCAGATGTCGGAGCACATCCGAGTGGGACGGCGCTACCCGATGATCCAGCAGCTGCTCGCATACTCGTTCGGGCTCGATGACCAGGAGTTCATCGTCGCCTACGAGACCGATGATCTGGGCGCCTTTCAGGATCTCGTTCGTGATCTGCGGGCGACCGAAGGTCGACTGGCGACTGTGCGGGACGTTCCACAATTGGTGGGGGTCCATCGTCCGTTGGCCGACATCATGGCGCTGATCGGCGGACCCGAAGCGTGAACGACGGTTTGTTCGCACGTGCCAGGGAGCTTTTCCCGGGTGGTGTCAACAGCCCGGTTCGAGCGTTCGGTGCGGTGGGTGGCACACCTCGCTTTATCACCCGCGCCGAAGGCGCCCACGTGTGGGACGCGGATCGCGTCAAACGGATCGATTACGTCTCGTCGTGGGGCGCGATAATCCTTGGCCACGCCGATTCGGAAATCGTCGAGGTGATACGCTCGGCCGCCGGCCGAGGCACGACTTACGGCGCGCCAACGCCAGGTGAGATCGCGCTCGCCGAGCGGATTCAAGCGGCGATGCCGTCGGTCGCGCGGATGCGCTTTACGTGCTCGGGGACGGAAGCGGTGATGAGCGCAGTGCGTTTGGCGCGAGCCTACACGGGCCGGAGCAAGATCCTGAAGTTCGCTGGTTGTTATCACGGTCATGCCGACTCGCTGTTGACCGCTGCAGGGTCCGGAGTAGCGACGATGGGGCTGCCGGGGAGCGCCGGGGTCACCGCGGATGCCACCCGTGACACACTAGTGGTGCCGTACAACGACCTCGATTCGGTGACCGAGCTCTTCGACCGTTTTGGAGACGAGCTCGCGGCGGTGCTTGTCGAACCCGTGGCGGCGAACATGGGATTGGTGTTGCCGAAGCCAGGCTTTCTCGAGCTACTGCGGGAGCAAACCAGCGAACACCATGCACTGCTGGTTTTCGACGAGGTCATAACCGGGTTCCGCGTCGCTCCCGGCGGCGCGCAAGAGCGGTACGGTGTAACGCCTGACTTGACGTGTTTGGGCAAGGTGATCGGCGGTG
Source organism: Gemmatimonadota bacterium (assembly GCA_039590215.1). Classification (GTDB taxonomy): domain Bacteria; phylum Gemmatimonadota; class Gemmatimonadetes; order JACCXV01; family JAHWKZ01; genus CAMYLR01. The sequence continues at coordinate 32,789 of JBDHFX010000008.1, forward strand.
GTCTTCCGGTCGGCGCGTTTGGCGGCCGGGAGGACATCATGGCCTTGGTCGCCCCGGAAGGACCGATGTATCAAGCCGGAACGTTGTCCGGAAACCCGTTGGCGATGGCCGCCGGCGAGGCGACGTTGGCGCGTCTCACCGATCGCGGTGTGTTCGATCGCTTGGAAGAGCAGACCCGGCGCTTGGCTGCCGGGCTTCGGGAAGCGATCGACGCGAGCTCGCAGGCCGGGTGCGCCAGCGTGGCTACGATCGGATCTCTACTGACTCTTTTCTGGACCCCACGCCCGCCGACCTCGTTCGCCGAAGCGCAAACTGGCGACGGCGAGGCGTTCGCGCAGTTCTTTCATGCCATGCTGGATCACGGCATCAGCCTGCCGCCGTCGCCCTTCGAAGCGTGGTTCGTAACGCTCGCTCACAGCGCCGATGAGATCGACGCCACGTTGACCGCTGCCCGGCAAGCGCTTGCGTAACCGGTCACGGTTCTCGTGAGCGACCGCTTCCTCCGCTCCTGCCGATGTAAAGAAGTCGATTGTACGCCAGTCTGGTTCATGCGGCAGGCGGGGCGGTGTCTGCCCGAGTACCGCGCGATTCGCAAACACCATTCGCTGCTTGAGATCGTCCGTCAGCCCGAGCTCTGCGCCGAGGTCACCCTGCAACCGGTCGATCGGCTCGGGGTCGATGCAGCGATTGTGTTTTCCGACATCACGCTGCCGTTTTTCGGGTTGGGCGTCGACTTCGAGATCCAATCCGGCGTCGGCCCTGTGGTCGATCGTCCAGTGCGGGAACCGGCCGACGTCGAGCGGCTGTCGGTGTTTGACCCGCGATCCGACGTGGCCGAGCTGCTGGAAGCGATCGCGCTCATTCGGCGCGCGAGCACGGTGCCGCTGATCGGTTTCGCCGGTGCACCGTTCACCCTTGCGGCGTACCTCATCGAGGGCCGGCCGTCGAGACGGTTCCATCTCGTCAAGGGCTTTTTGCACCAACACCCCGCCGCGTGGCGCGAGCTCATGGAGCGGCTGACCGACGCGACGATCGCACACCTCACGGCTCAGGCCGAAGCCGGTGCTCAGGCGCTCCAGGTCTTCGATTCTTGGATCGGGGCGCTGAGCCCGAGTGACTATCGCGAGTCGGTTCAGCCACACATGGAACGGTTGTTCGGAGGGCTGCCGGATGTTCCGACGATCCACTTTGGTACCGACACGGCGGGATTGTTGCCGTCGATGGCGGCGGCTGGCGGAGACGTCATCGGCCTCGACTGGCGGATCGATCTCGATCGCGGATGGGAGATCGTCGGCGACCGTGGGGTGCAAGGCAACCTCGACCCGGTGGTTGCGGCGGGCCCCTGGGAAGTGGTCGAGCGCCAGACCCACGCGATCCTGACGGCAGCGGGTGGCCGCCGGGGACACATATTCAACTTGGGTCACGGCGTCCTGCCTCACACCCCGGTCGAGAATCTCAAGCGCTTGGTTGAGCTGGTACACAAGGAGACCGCGTGACTTCCGGATTGCTCGTCATGTCGTATGGAACCCCCGAACGGTTGGAGGATGTCGAGCAGTATTACACCCACATCCGTCGTGGTAGTCCACCCTCCGAGGAACGGTTGCACGAGCTGATCGAGCGCTACCGGGCGGTTGGTGGTCCGACAGCTCTAAACCGCATCACGCGCCGCCAAGCGACAGCCCTCAAGACGACGCTCGCCGACCGTGGGACCGCCGTTCGGCTGTACGTCGGATTCAAGCACGTGGCGCCGTTTGTCGGCGAGGTGGTCGAGGCCATGGCCGCCGACGGGATTACACACGCAGTGGGCCTCGTGCTGGCACCTCACTACTCGTTGCGCTCGATCGCCGAGTATCAGGCGTACGCGGAAAAGAAGCGACCGCAGGGGATGATGTTGGAGATCGTTTCCAGCTGGCACGACCACCCTGGGTTCATAACCGGGCTCGCCCGGCGGCTCAGGGACGCCTTACCGCGCGCCGGCGACGGCCCGCATGTCGTTTTCACCGCGCATTCGTTACCGGCAGCGGTGCGCGATCGCGGCGATCCGTACCCCGATCAACTCCACCGCACAGCCCAGCTGGTAGCCGAAACCGTCGGCCTGGATGGCTGGTCTTTCGCTTACCAAAGCGCCGGTCGCACCGATGAGCCTTGGTTGGGTCCGGACATCCTGGAGACCATCGACGAGCTAGCGGACCGGGGAGAGAGAGCCGTCGTCGTACAATCGATTGGGTTCGTAGCCGATCACCTCGAGGTACTCTACGATCTCGACATCGAGGCGCGTGAGTTGGCGGAGCGGCGCGGACTCGCGTACGCTCGCGCCACGATGCAGAACGACGATTCCGACTTCATCGATGCTCTGGCAACCATCGTCGAAGATCGATTAGTGACAGTGGGCTCAACGGGATGATGGTGAGTTGGGGAGATCGCTTGAGGAGCGTAGCTTGATCGCAACGAAAGGGTGAAGCTTGAGCGTTTTTGGCAGACTGATCTTGGGGCGGTGGTTCACGCGCTGGCTCCTCCGCGGTGGACCGTGGGCGATCGCCGCCAAGCTGGCGGGGGTCGCGATCTGGGGCGCGTTCAAGTGGCGCCGTGAATCGCGCCGACTGGAGCGCGAGGTGGAGCGTCGGGAGATCGAAGCCGAGTACGAGGTTTTACCAGGAACCTCGGCCAGCCGAGCGGGTACCGGTTCTCGAAGGCCGACCCCTGAATCGCCCGAGACATCAGCCGATAGTCGATACCCTCAGAGGAGAACAGACGGTGTTTAGAACAGTAGTTGTGGGAATTTTCGCAATGCTCGCGTTGACCGCGCCGGTCCTGGCCCAGGATGACCCGCCCGAGAACGCCGAGCCGGAGGTCGCCGACAACGCCGAGCCGGCGGCCGAAGAGGAAGTTGTGGCGACGCACGATTGGGAGTTCGCGCTGCAGCCGACCCAGCACGCGCCCGGCGGCGGTGGGGTGGTCAAAGTGACCGAGGGCGACGCTGGACAAGCGTTGTTGCTCGAAGTCGAGGGGCTACCGCTGGTCGATGAGCTCGACCAAGAAGACCGCGATGTCAACGCCTACACGGTGTGGATCGTTCCCAGCAAAGAGCGCGTCAAGGAGTCGACTCTGGCTGGAGTGGTCACGGTGGGTCCGGAGGGTACCGGTGCCTTCGAGAGCACGACCGGGCTTGAGACCTTCGGCATCATTGTCACCGCGACACCGGATGGCGCGCCGGAGGCGATCTCGGGTGTCCCGGTTCTAACCGGTATCCCGGTGACGTCCGTACCACCTGCTGCTCCGGCGGAGGGTGAAGCCGCTCCAGCCGGAGACGCGGCACCCGATGAGCCGCCGGCCGAAGGCGAAGCCGAGCCCGAGGCTGAGGAACCGAAGGACCAAGAGCCGGGCGCAGCGTTCTAGGGGGTCGCTCTCAGTACTACTCGCTGACCAACCAGGATAGCCGCCTCCCCCTGTGGGGAGGCGGTTTTTTTTGGCCATGCTTGACAACACTGGAGCGTTTGTCCTACAATGTGGGGCCAGGTGGGGAATAATGGGAGAAAGTGGACTGTGGACACGAGCGTTGTGGGGTCAAAACGTCGTTTCTTGGTCAGTACACGCATTCAATCGATGAGAAAGGTCGCGTCAGCCTCCCAGCACGATTTCGGGACGGCGAGGCCGGCCAATCTTTTGTCGCTACGCGTGGTCTCGGGTCGTGTTTGTTCCTCTACCCGTTGGCCGAATGGGATCGGGTTCTGGCGCGTTTCGATCGCCAGAAGGCACGGATCGATCCCCAGCAGCGACGTCACTTTCTCCAACTTATGCAACACACTATCGAGACGACCGTCGACGCTCAGGGGAGAATCTTGCTCCCGCGCCACCTCGCCGAGCTCGCAGGCATCGGCGACGAGGTCACCTTCGTGGGCGCCGGGGGCGTGATCGAGATGTGGGACCCGAACCGTTACGAGCAGTTCGTTGGCAAAGCTGGTGAGGAGTTCGACCGATGGTTGACCCAATACCTGTAGCGCGACCGTGCCCGAGCAGCAGTTCCACGAGCCGGTCCTGTTGACGGAGACGATCGCGATGCTGAGGCCAGCCACAGGGAAGATATATCTAGACGCCACGCTCGGTGGCGGTGGGCATGCCGAGGCGATTCTCGAGGCTTCGGCACCAGCTGGTCGATTGGTAGGACTGGATCGGGATCCGCAGGCGATCCAGTTCGCAAGCCAGCGACTGGTACGGTTTGGTGATCGGGTCGAATTGTTGAATACGAACTTCGCCGAGATCGACCGGACGTCGAGGCTCGAGCGAGCACAGTTTGATGGTGCTCTGCTCGACCTCGGCGTTTCCTCGGCGCAAGTCGACGACGTGGTGCGCGGCTTCAGCTACCGTCAGGACGCTCCGCTGGATATGCGGATGGGGCCCAGAGGGGAACCTGCACGGGACCTGTTGTCGCGCGCCGCACCATCGACCC
>JBDHFX010000009.1:0-43415 GCA_039590215.1 Gemmatimonadota bacterium
GGTGGCTGATTTCGAGGAGCTCCTGGCGATGTACCGCGATCGATTGGACCCCGAGACGGTGGCCACCGTGGAAGCCAACCTGACGGCGATCGATCAGGCGATCGAGGAGATCGTTGAGGCGATCGATGCAGATCCGGAAAGCACACAGCTCTACAACTATCTGGCCGGTGCTCGACAGCGGAAGCTCGATGTCGTGCGGCAAGCCACGAGCATCATTCGAACATCGATATGAGGAGGATTCCGATGCGATACATCACAGTTGCAATTGGATTTGCGTTGATCACCCTGAGCCCAGCGACCGCGAGACCGCAGGCCGCAGTAGACACGCTGCTCTCGGTGGGTGCCAACGCTACGATCGAAGTTGACAACATGGTTGGCGACATCACCATCAGTACATGGGACCGAAACGCGGTCCGCGTTCAGGCCACGGGTGCGGCGGATGTGCACTTCGACAGCGACAACTCCGAGGTGAGCGTTGAGGCCGAGATGGTTCCCGGCCAGGGTCGTGCGACCGACTTTACCCTCACGATCCCAGTGGATGCGGACATCGAGGCGCACACGATTGAAGGCCGCATCTCGATCGAGGGCACAACTGGACGGATCGAGGCACACTCGATGAAGGGGCTGATTCGCGTCAACGGCGGGCGGAACACGATCGAGGTCGGATCAGTGGAGGGTGGCATCGAACTGACCGGTGCCCGTGGTCGCGTCGAGGCCCACTCGGTCAACGAGTTCGTGTCGCTGACCGATGTGGTTGGCGACATCGAGGCGACGACCGTGAATGGCCCGGTCACGCTCGAGCGCTGCGATGCTCAGAATCTGGAGGCATCCTCGGTCAACGGTGCGATCGTTTTTCGGGGCCCAATTCATTCCGATGGGTGGTACAGCATGGAGACCCACAACGGGACGATCGACATCACGATACCGCGGGGTGCCAACGCCACCATCAGTGCCTTCACCTACAACGGTGAGTTCGAGGCCGACTTCCCGGTGACGGTGACCGAGGCTGAGCCCGGGAAGTCGACGACGTTCACGCTGGGCTCAGGAGACGCTCAAATCGAGCTCGAGACCTTCAATGGAGCGATCCTGCTAAAGCGTTCGGATCGATAAGAGAGGGAGAGACGAATGAACTTCACAAGAACACTGCTCACACTGGCCTTGCTAGCCACTCTACCGGCAACGCTGGTGGCGCAACGGACAGCGGAGTTTCGGTGGGAGGGCGCGATCGAGGCCGGCAAGACGCTCGAGATTCGGGGGCTAAACGGTGAGATCGACGCCATGCCCGCGAGCGGGTCGAGGATCGAGTTGGTGGCGGTTCGACACGCCGAGAAGAGCGATCCAAACGAAGTCGAGATTGTGGTTGTCGAGCACGCTGGTGGCGTCCGGATCTGCGCGGCGTATCCGCTCAAGGAGGGTGGTGTCAGCGACGCTTGCGACGAGTACCGCGGCGATCACGATAAGAAGTTAAAGAAGAACGACATCGCCGTGGATTTCACCGTTCGAGTGCCGGCCGGTGTCGAGTTTGTAGGCAATACGGTAAACGGAGCGATCGAAGCCAACTCACTTCGCGGTGACGTTCGCGTCCATACCGTAAACGGAGCCGTGAGCGCCTCCGGCACGGGTACGGTCGAAGCCCACACCGTCAATGGCGCGATCGACGTTTCGATGGGTCAGGGGACATGGAACGGCACGCTCTCATTGCACACGGTCAACGGATCGATAAACGTGGGGCTGCCGGCCGATGTCAACGCCAGCGTCGTGGCCCAGACCGTCAACGGTGGGCTGAATAGCGACTTTCCGTTGACGGTCGCCGCCGGGAAGCGGTGGGGACCCCGCCGGATCGAGGGTTCGATTGGGACCGGAGGTGGCCGACTCGAGATGCAGACCGTGAACGGCAGCATCGAGCTGGTGCGAAACTAAAACCCCACCAGACGTGTTAGAGTCAGCGCGAGGCGGGCTCCACCGACACTGTGTGGAGCTCGCCTTCGTGTTCATAGACGAGCGTGTACGAAACCCCCGCCTTGAGGTCTGACAGCACCGCGGTGTAACCGTAGACGTCTTTGATGTCTCGATCGGCGAGCTTGAGCAACACATCACCAGCGGAAACCCCCGCCTGGTCCGCCGGCCCATCTGGCCGTACCGAAGCCACCTTAAGCCCCGGTCCGGGGAAGCTGTACTCCGGGATGACTCCCAGGCCGACCGAGAAGGCCGCAGCCCGGCGTTGGGTCGTGGGGGCCACCGCATACGGAATCTCGAGCCCGCTGCTGGTGATCGTTTCGGTGATCGCCGAGACGAGGTTTGCGACGCGGACCGCTCCAGCTCCGTCTATCGTCTCCAGATCATCGGTGGGTCGGTGGTACTGCTCGTGGGCGCCGGTGAAGAACCAAAGCACCGGAATCTGGGCGCCGTAAAAGGACGACTGATCGCTGGGCCCAAACCCATCCGGCACACGTGCTATGGTCGGGTGCGAACCCTGAGCGTCCAGGTCGTCGAGAATCGCCACCCACGTCGGCGAGGTTCCCGTACCGTGGACCGTCAGTTGTTCCCGCAGCCGGCCCACCATGTCGAGGTTAAGCATGGCGACCGTTTGATCGACCGGCCACAGGGGGTGAGCGATGTAGTACTGGGAGCCAAGCGTCCCCAACTCTTCTCCCCCGAAGGCCACGAAGATGAGTGTCCTGGCCATGGGACGCGCCGCGAATTGCTGCGCTAGCTCGAGCAGCGCTGCCACTCCGGATGCATTGTCGTCCGCTCCGTTGTGGATCGCGCGCTCACCCGGTACCAACGACCCTCGGCCGCCGAATCCGAGATGGTCGTAGTGGGCTCCGATGACGACCGCCTGGTCAGCCAACCGCGGGTCAATGCCGGGCACGATCCCGATGACATTGGCCGTCGACAAAACGGCGTCGCCGTCGGAGGACGGGTCCGGACTCGCGTGGGGGTCTCTGCGCACCGCGGCCGAAAACGTGAACGACTGTAGAAAATCGCCATTGAGCGGCTCTAACCCGATCGAGCGAAAGCGCTCGGCAAGGTATTTGGAGGCGCGATCGCTTCCCGGGCTACCCGCTTCCCGGCCTTCGAGCGAGTCGGCGGCAAGCACCGCGATGGTGGCACAGATCCCGGCGGTGGTAATCTCAGGCCCCGACGATGCGGGAAAGTCTCCGTTGGCACAGTGATCTCTCTGCCGCTCCTGGGCCCAGAGCGGTGACGCCAGCGCGGCGAGAACGAGAACGATTAAAGATGGCTTCATAGTTTTCCGTCCATGGAGATTCGTGAATAACGAACAAGGAAGCGGGTAAGGGAAAATGACACGCATCAAGATCAGAGTCCTGTGCACGGCCGCGGCCGTGTTTGCGTGCGGCGGAGCCGGTGAGACCCCAGCGCCGCCCCCCGAGACTGACACCACAATTGTAGCTCCCGAGGCCGAAGAGGCGAAATACCTGGCTAATCTCCGGCAGCTCACGTTTGAGGGCCAGAACGCCGAGGCGTACTTCAGCCCCGATGACGCATGGCTCATCTTCCAGGCCACGCCTGACTCGCTCGGCTGCGACCAGATCTTCACCATGCGGACCGACGGATCGGAGAAGCGTATGGTATCCACCGGCCGTGGCGTAACGACGTGTAGCTACTTTGCCTACCCCCAAGGCGACTGGATTCTCTTCTCTTCGACGCACCTCGCCGATGAGGCTTGCCCACCACGCCCCGACTACAGCCAGGGTTACGTCTGGCCGGTTCACTCGGGGTTCGACGTCTTTACCGCACAGCCTGACGGGGGCCAACTTGCACGACTGACCGACGTACCGGGATACGACGCCGAAGCGACGTTTAGCCGCGATGGGTCGAAGATCGTCTTCACCTCAGTCCGTAACGGTGATTTGGACATCTACACCATGAACGCCGATGGGAGCGATGTGCAGCGGCTGACCCACGAGGAAGGGTATGACGGTGGAGCGTTCTTCTCGTACGACGGCCAACGAATCGTCTACCGCGCACACCACCCCCAGGAGGAGAGCGCACTGGCGGATTACCGTGCTTTGCTGGCGGACAACCTGGTGCGACCGGGTGTGATGGAGCTTTGGGTCATGAACGCTGACGGCTCCGACAAGCGGCAGGTGACGGACAACGGTGGGGCCAACTTTGGGCCCTATTTCTTCCCCGACGGCGAGCGCATCATCTTCGCCAGCAACATGCACGATCCCGAAGGTCGGAACTTCGACCTCTACGCCGTCAACGTGGACGGCACCGGTCTCGCCCGGATCACCCACCACCCCGACTTCGATGGTTTTCCGATGTTCAACTCCGACGGTTCGAAACTCGTCTGGGCTTCCAACCGCCACAACGCCAAGCCGGGGGACACAAACGTCTTCGTGGCCGATTGGGTGGGTCGCTGAGAAGTAATGTTTCGTTACGCCTAGCTGTTGCGAGCCAAAGGCTTGCAAAGATAATTAGCTAACACTAAAATAGCGCTATGTGGGTCTCGCTTCGATCTCTAGCGCTGATTGTGCTCAGCGCCGGACCGCTGTGCGCCCAAGGACTAGAGCCACTCGTAACCGACCGACCGGACTTCACTGAGAGCGCCTCGGCGGTCACGCCTGGCCAGCTCCAGCTCGAAGCCGGCTACACCTTCACCCAAAGCGGCGACGTCAACGAGCATTCGCTCGGCGAAGCGCTCCTACGGATCGGCATTATGAAACGCGTCGAGGGACGGATTGGCGCATCGATAGCGTGGGTCGAGCAGCCGGGGAATGATGACTCGGGCCTGGAGGATCCGTCGCTCGGCATCAAGATCATATTAACGGAGGGCGCTGGTCAGCCGGGTTGGCGACCGGCCGTCGCGATTCTGGCGGCTACAACATTACCGGCTGGCAGCGACGAGGTGACCGAAGACACCTGGCAGCCGGGCGTCACGGGCGCCTTCGCGTGGGACGTCTCGGAGCGGCTTGGGCTCGGTGCAAACGTCGGGTACACCTACGCGAGCGAGGCCGGCGAGCGGTTCGATCAGGGATCGGCGAGCGTGGCGCTCGGCGTTGGGCTCACCGAGCGGACCGGAGCCTACGTCGAGGCGTTCACCATCTTCCCGGCCGGTGAGGGTGCCGGCGATGACGCGACGTTGAACGGTGGGATCACGTATCTCGTCAGCAACAGTTTCCAACTCGACGCACGCATTGGTGCCGGGCTCACCGACGATGCACCCGATGTCTTCGTCGGCTTTGGCGTCGCTCGACGCTGGTAGCCACTACTGAAAGCGGAACGTACGGACCGCGGCCCATCCCAAAACGAGTGCCGCGACGACTAGGGCGAGCAGGTGCGGGACAACGCTCGTCGCGCCGGCCCCAAAGTTGACCAGCTTGTGAAGCGCATCCATTGTCCACCCGGTCGGCAACGTCAACGCGAAGCCCTGCATCCACTGTGGCGTGACCTCGACCGGCCACCAACAACCACCGAGGGCGGCCAGCACGTTAGACGCCAATACGCCGAGCCCGATCGAGGAGGTAAACGCTGCTCCGGGTAGCGCCGCTGGCCTTAACTACGGTTGGAACACGATGGAGGGATCGGAGTGCTTTGACCCGCCCCAGGGTTGCGACCCCTCGGCTTTGACGCTTTCCGTGCTCGATTACGATCACGATGACGGTTGCTCGGTGACGGGCAGTTTCGTTTATCGCGGCGTAGCGTTACGGGAGTTGACGGGTTTGTATCTGTATTCGGCTTTCCAGCGGTGTGGTCGCCGAGCAGCGGGAGTGGCCCGAGCTCGAACCGTCCGAGCGGAGCGTGACCGCGTTTGGTGAGGACGCTGACGGGGAACTTTACATCATGACCAGCGCGGGCAACGTCTACAAGATCGTCCCCGAGACATTCGACTTGGGTCCGCTGCCGCTTTTCAACCCTGATGTCGAGGAGCATGGCGACGGGCGTGTTGAAGAACGCGCTCGATTGGGCTTCAAGACCGCCCGAGTCGCCACTGAACAACAAACCAGTGGCGATCATGGGTGCCAGTCCCGGACCCCAGTACATCGCCAAGCTGCTCGAAGCGCTGGCGCAGTGGGCACCACGCTTTTAGGACGCAACTCGCACGGGAGGTAAACGATGGCCGAGATCACTCCAACGGAGAACGGACCTTATTGGGTTCGCGGGGAGTTCAAGATCACGCTGAGTGACGGCTCCGAGAAGGTCACGGAAGATGAGGTTTGGCTGTGTCGCTGTGGGCAATCGAATACGAAGCCCTTCTGCGATGGTTCGCACAATGCAGCGGGGTTCGTCAGCGACGATCTGGATATGCGCGACAGCGGGTAAGCTGCTGTCGCCCATCTACTCAGCTGGTCGAGGGGAAGTAACGCAACAACCGTGGGACCTTGCGTGAGAAGTCGTGGAAATCGCGCAGCATGCGCAGATCGCGACGCTTCGAGTTCCTGATCCCCGACTTGAGCAAGAGCGTTACCAAGGGCGTACGGATCCGTTCGTGCCATGGAACGAGGTTGAAGTCAAATAGCTTCGGGATCGTTTGACCGTTTTCCTCGACGACCATGACGTTCATTGCGTGGAGGTCGATGTCGAACAGCTCCGCCGAGTGGGCGCGCTCCACGATCTGCTCGATGTGACCGAACAGCCCGAGGGGTAGCGCTCCCTTCCGCTCCTGGTAGTAGAAGTAGTACAACTCACCGTCCAGCGGCTCTTGGATCAGTGCCGAAACCCCCGGGGTGTGAAAGAACCCGAGCGGCCGCGCGACGTAGCGCGACAACCCGGGGGCTTCGAAGAATTCCCGGTTGCGTCGATACTCGAACTCGGCCAGCGGCTCCGGGTGCTTCCGGCGGTGTTTCTCCATCCCGTACGGTTTGTACACTTTGACAGCGACTCGCTCACCGCGCCAATCGCCCTCGTAGACGATGCTCCGGCCACCTTCGCCGAGCGTGCCCACGATTTGGAACTCACCCAGCGCAGTGAGATCGAACGCGCCGTCGCGGTCGGGATTAGTCGGGATGGCGAGCCTCAGCGAGGATGATCCACTTGTCGGAGAAGATCCGCGCGACCGGGTGAATCCGCCTTAGAACCACGCCCGCCTGACGCAGCTCTTCCTCGAGCTGGCGGCGCGAGACCCGGGGAAACTGTCGGTCGGTCAACCCCAGCGCGCGCCGGACCCTCCAACGGGCGTAGTGATAGCTGTACTTGTGCCGATAGTCGACCACCAACCAGCGGGCGATCCGCACCATCTCACGCAGCATGGTGATGCGCGTGGACGGATCTACGTGGAACAAGAACCGAATCGAGACGACGCAGTCGAACGCGCGGTCGCGAAACGGCAGGTTCTCGGCTTCCGCCTGTACGTATCCCCGCAACCCCGGCGCCGCGCCCGGATCGTCTTGTGCCATACGCATCATCTCGAATGCGATGTCGCTCCCCACAACGCTGTATCCTTCACCGGTCAGATGACCGGTGAAACGGCCTGTCCCGCACGGCATATCTAGGATCGATCGCACGCCGTCGGTTTCAGCCAACGCGCGTTGGATCGTGGCCCATTTGCGGCGGTTGCGCCGCTTTTTGCTGCGCCCCGCGAATCGCTCGGCATCATAATGAGCGGCGACATCGGGGTCGCGATAGAACTGCTTCTTGTAGGCGTAGCTATCGCTCTTTGGCTTGCTGGTGCGCGTGTCAGGTGGGTCGACCATTCCCGGCATCAAGCTGGCAGCTCGGCGAACTGAAGCTCGTACAGCCGGCTGTAGCGGCCGGCGCGGGCGAGGAGGTCGGCGTGCGAGCCCGTTTCCACCACTCGACCGCTCTCGATGACAATGATCTGGTCGGCGTGCAGCACAGTCGATAGCCGGTGCGCGATTACGATCGCGGTACGGTTCTCCATCAGCCTCGCCACCGCTTGTTGGACGAGCATCTCGCTCTCCGAGTCGAGCGCCGACGTGGCCTCGTCAAAGATGAGAATCGGCGGGTTCTTGTAGATCGCGCGCGCGATCGCGATCCGCTGTCGCTGGCCTCCGGAGAACCGAACGCCCCGCTCGCCGATCACGGTATCAAAACCCCGAGGGAGCGCTTCGATGAAGTCGATCGCATTCGCCGCCTTGGCAGCTTCTTCCAATCGCTTTTGATCTGGTTTTTCGCCGTATGCGATGTTGTTGGCCACGGTATCGTGAAACAATATGACTTCTTGTGTCACGATCCCCATCTGACCGCGCAGGTCCTTGAGGCGGACCTCTCGTAAGTCGTGACCGTCGAATTCGATCCGTCCCGATGTTGGGTCGTAGAATCGCGGTAGCAGATCCACCAGCGTTGACTTGCCACTACCCGAGGGCCCCACCAGCGCAACGACTTCACCCCTTCGGATCGTGAACGAAACATCGTGAAGGACGGGGCCGTCACCCTCTTCGTACGAGAAGCAAACGTTGTCGTAATGGATCTGTTGTTCGAACCCCCCAATGGGTATCGGCCGCTTTGCTTCTACGACGTCAGGCTCGGTGTCGAGCACCGCGAAGATCCGCTCGCAGCCGGCTAACGCAGGCTGGACGTCTTCGTTGAGCTTAGACAGGTACTTGAGCGGACTCGACAGTTTGAGCGACGCTACGAGGAACACAAAGAACGTTTCCGGCGCGAGTGTGCCATCGAGGAGAATCATGCGCCCGCCTATGTACAGAATTAAGACGACAGCGCCGGCAAGCAGGAACTCGGAAACGGGGCTTCCCAACAGCGCGTACTTTCTCGACCTCACCATGTTGCGCTGGTACGCTTCGTTGTCGTGGCCAAATCGTTGTTGTTCGAACTGTTCGGCGCTGAACGCGCGTACAATCCGAATGCCAGCGACGTTTTCTTGGAGCGCGCTGGTGATGTCGCCCAGCTTGCGCAGCAACTGCCGGTTGACGCGACGCAGCTTGCGCGCGAGGAGCACTGCGATCCACGCGATCGGAGGCAGGATCAAAACTGCGAGAAGCGTCAACCGCCACGAGATCGCCATCAGGATGAGAAGGGTTATTGCTATCTCGAGAGTGTGTCGGACGACGCGAAACACACCAGTCGAGATAGCGTTCTTCAGGAGCTGTATGTCATGGGTTAGGATCGACATCAGCTGGCCTGATCGAGTCCGCTGGAAGTAGAGGAACGACAGTCGCTGGATGTGCGCGAAGAACTGGTTTCGCAGATCACGCAGCGCACGCTCGAGGACTACCTGCGGCAGAAAGTGCTGGAAGTAGCCGAGCACCGCTTTGGCAAAGTAGACCGCAAGGATCACGAGGCACACGTTGGTCAGCGTACCCAGGGCCGTGGGCTCCTGCAGAAACGTGAACAGTTCATACTTGAAGAAGTGTTCGATCTGCCCCATGAAGTGATCCGGTGCGACCGGAACCGTGGTCGCGGATGGGCCGCCGAAAAGCACCTGTAAGAACGGGATCAGGACCACGATCGAGAACCCATCGACCAACGCGAAAAGCACCATCAGCAGAAACGACAGTCCCAGCAGCCCGAGGTGAGGTCTCAGATAGCCCAGCATGCGGAGGTACGTCTTCATAGGCTGGAAATTAACGGTCTAGCGCGGCGTCAGCGTGGCCACCGGCAGGATCAGCTCCTCGAGCGAGATTCCGCCATGAAGAAAGGCGCCATAGTAGCGGTTTTGGTACTCGCGGAGCTTGGTCGGGTAGACGAAGTAGTAGTCCTCGACCGCCATCAAGGCGGCGACGTTGAAGCCCATGTCAGGCAGGCCAACGCTACCCGGATCTGTGACCCGAAAAGCAGCTTCCGGCTCCTCTGCGCGGATGTTGTTGCCGAACTTGTACCGCAGGTTCTGCGAAGCGTCGCGTCGTGCGTAGACGGTAGCCGGACGCATGCAGTGAACCGAGCCATGGTCGGTGGTGAGCACCACGCGCACACCGTGACGGGCGGACTGCATGAGCAAGTCGTAGAGCGGCGAGTGCAGAAACCACGAGCGGGTCAGTGATCGAAACGCCTGCTGGTCAGGCGCGATCTCGAGCAGGATCTCGGATTCCGACCGGCCGTGCGTGAGCACATCAACAAAGTTGAAGACGAACGCCGACAATCGGCTCTGGAAGCATTGCGGCAGTTTCTTGAGCGCTGCCGTCCCCTCGGTCGCCGTAAACACCTTGGTGTACTGCACCGGTCCGATATCGCCCGCATCCTTGCGCGCCAATTGGAGCTCTAACAGCTCGCGCTCGTTTGGGTTGAGGGAACCTTCTACGTCTGCGTCGCCGAGCCAGAGATCGGGCCGTTTCTCGGCTATCTGGCGGGGTAGCCAACCGCTGAAAATGGCGTTGCGGGAGTAGGGTGTGGCCGACGGCAGTATTGACCCCGCGTGCGCCTCCTCGATCGTGAAGTGAGCCTCCAGCGTGTCACGAATCGCCAGCCATTGATCGAGTCTCAGACAGTCGATCAACACCAGGAAGATCGGCCCTGGATCGGCTCGCAGAAGCGGGACGACGTGAGCCCCCACTAGGTCCGGCGAGAGCAACGGCCGCGAGCCCGGCTTTGACGCGATCCACTCTCGGTAATGGGTCTGGACGAAGCGGCTGAAGTCGCTATTAGCGGCTTTGCTCAGCTCGGCCTGGCTCTCCAACAATCCCTGCTCGCCGGCGTCGATCAGTCGGAGCTCCCATCCGAGGAGCTCACGGTACAGCTGTACCCAGTCATCCCACGATGATCGTGACTTCCGAAGTTCGTCGAGTTCGATGTAACGCTGGCTGAACGCTTGAGCGATCGTTTGATGACGGATTCGCGACCCCTCGAGGAGGCGCTTGAGGACCGACAGGACCTGGTTCGGGTTGATCGGCTTGACGAGGTAGTCGTCGACTCGACTGCCAATCGCCTGATCCATGAGACCCTCTTCTTCGCTCTTGGTCACCATCACCACCGGCAAACGCGGATGACTGTCTCGGATGCGCCGAAACACGGTCATCCCGCGCATGCCAGGCATCTGTTCATCGAGCAGCACACAGTCGTAGCCGTTCTCGGAGATGAGAGCGAGGGCGTCCTCCCCGTTGGGTGCGGTGGTTACCTGGAACCCACGATTCTCGAGGAACAGAATGTGCGACTTGAGGCCGGCGACTTCGTCGTCGACCCAGAGTATGCGTTTGGTCTCAGTCATCGGGCTTCGAGCCCACGCATACCCCGGGCTGGCGGGTACGGTCCCGTCGAGACTCGTGATCGCCACGGGGCACGCGGTTGCCGATCGGGTGTAGGAACCCGTAAATTCGATGTCTCTAAACGTTCAGCATAGGATGACGCGACAATGACCGATACGAAGATCGACAGCCCGACCGGGCAAGCCGATGTGGATGAGAGCCAGGCGCTGTGGGCCAGGGTCGAAGCGGCACTGGACACGATCCGGCCGGCGATAGCCATGGACGGTGGCAACGTGGAGCTGCTCGACATCGAGGATGGAGTGGTGACCCTGCGGATGATGGGTGCCTGCGGCGGGTGCCCCATGAGCACGATGACGCTCAAGCAGGGCATTGAACAGCGGCTCAGAGAGACTGTGCGCGGCATTACTCGCGTCGACGCCATCTAACCGCTCCAACCTCGCGCCCCAAACCCCCAGAGTTCGCCCGATAGCGCGCTTTCGAGTGCGAGCCGTTGACGTTTGCGTGTGACTCGGCCCCGGATCCGGATCGTCAACGTCTATATTCTCCCAATCTCCCGTGAAACCATTGTGGCAGCGACAGATCTACAACCGGCTCATCGTTCCGGTGACCCGCGTAGCAACGCCGCTTGTGACGCGAGCCGTCCCCAAGGTCGACCGCGGGATCGCCGCGCGCCAGGGCGTTCTGGCGCGTTGGCAGCGGGCCGCTGAAGCGGCCGCCGGGCGGTCCCCGATCATCTGGCTGCACGCGGCCAGCGCCGGAGAGACGCTCCAAGCGCGACCGCTAGCAACGGCGATCCGCCACGCCCAGCCGGACGCCGTGATCTTTTTTTCCCACTTCTCACCCTCCGCTGAGCGGCTCGTCCAATCCTGGGACGTGCCCGACGCCGTCGACTATCTGCCGCTCGACTACCCGGCACAGACACGTCAGCTAGTTGAGCTCCTGGCGCCGGACGCACTTGTGCTGGTGGGTGGAGAGACGTGGCCGAACCTGGTCTGGGCGGCGTCGGATGCGGGTGTCATGTTGGGACAAGCGTGTTGTCGTCTGGTGGCTTCAGCGCGAGTCAAATGGCCAGTTCGGGGACTGACCCGGGATCTGTATCACCGTTTTGACGCGGTCGCGACGATCGCGGCCACCGACGCTGAGCGATTGGTGGACCTCGGCGTTGACGCGAGACGGGTGCGTGTCGCTGGCGACACTCGCGCCGACGTGACGCTGGACAGAGCGCGCGAAGCGGTATCTGACAGAGCAGAGTGGCAGCCGCCGGAGGATGCCAGCCCAGTCATCGTGGGTGGTAGCACGTGGCCGGCCGATGAGCGAGTTCTGTTGGCGGCGCTGGCTCGGCTCAGAACGACGCATCCCAGCGCGATCGCTATCGTAGCGCCGCACGAACCGACCGATAAGGCGATCGCGCGGCTCGAGTCTCGGGCCCGGGGGTTCGGACTCGAGACCTGCCGGTTCGGTACCGGGGAGGGGCTCGCGGATTGCGCGGTGGTGATCGTCGATCGAGTAGGGTTGCTGTACCGGCTGTATGCGGTCGCCGATCTGGCGTATGTGGGCGGGAGCTTTGGAGGCGCGGTCCACAATGTGATGGAGCCCGCGGCGCATGGGGTCCCGGTCACGATCGGGGCCAACCACGGCCAGCCTTATGAAGTCGATGTTCTGGAGCGGTCGGGGGGATTGGCGGTCGTCGATTCACCGGCTGAGCTAGCCGCCCGTTGGCGGGCGTGGCTGCCAGACGATGCCGCCGGCAAAGCGGCCAATGCTGCACTGGAGCAAATGGCGGGTGCTACCGAACGCACGGTGGCATTCCTGCGCGAGAGCGGGTTCCCGGTCTAGCCTGCTAGCGGAAAAGCGATTCGGATCGGTTGATCAGCAGCCGCCACCCCGACGAGGCAACCGCCCGCGGGAGCTGGCACCGAGAATGCCGCCTAGAATCCCGCCGCCACGTCCGCTGGTGGCCCCACCGATCGCGCCACCGATGCCACCCGCCATGGCGCCACCCCGTCCACCGAGAATCGCACCGATCGAAGCGCCAACAGCGGCGCCTAAGATGGCGTCCTCGGCGCGGTTCGAGCCGCCGCTCGGGAACGTGGTCGGGGTCACCGTCGGAGGTGCGGTCGCGACCGGGTCCGGCGTATTCGGGGTGTCGGCGATATCAGGCGCGTCGGCTGGTTCCGGATCGGGAACGACCGGCGTGGCTGCCAGCTCCACAACCGGCTCGTCGACAACCTCGGGGATCGGCTGGCCCGATTCCTCAGGCTCGGTCGTGGCCTCAGCTGGTGCTTCGATGTACACCGTGCGGTAAATGATCGTCGGGCCTGGCTCGGGCCGCTTGACGGCGCGCTTTTCGGCACGCGTTTCCGGCGCGGGGTCGCCGAGCAATACGACTTCGGGCGCCGTACCGTTGGGGCCCATCGGCATGCCCTGATCCGTGTCCGCAAGGACCGTGGACTGCGAGGATTTGAACACCACACGCGGGGTGGTGTCGCGTGACGCGGGTTCGCCTTGACAGGCGAGGACGCCGGCGATCAACACCGCGGCCGGAATCAGCGTACGCGGACGGGTCATCTGTACAACCTCCGATGGGGACTGCGGCTGGCTACGAACGCCAGTCTTATACGCCTGATTGCGCGTGGCGTTCCCGACTTTAAAACGGGTTGGATCTGGCTGCGGCGTGCTTTGGCTAAAACCGAACGCCGCGCCGCCCACCGAGGCCGACACCGCTCAGTCCGACGCCACGATCGAACACGAGTGTCGTCCCGGCTACGCCGCTGGGACGACAGTCCCCGCCAACCGAGATACCGACACGAAAACCACCTCGCCGTCCGCCGGTGTCGGCGACGGTCGAGATGCCCCCGCGCGCAGTATCACGCCGCGGATCGACACGAATGGAGCGCCGTGGGTTGGGCTGTTCCAAAGCCAGCGACGGGGCGTCGATCGACAAAGCCTCGCTGGTGACCACCGTTGCGGTCGGGGCCGCGACCGTTTCGACCGGAACCGTCGGACCTTGCGAGGCCGCTACTCGGCGGGGGGTTGTTTTCGCCTCCTCGGCCGCCAGGTCATCGAGGACGACTAGCTCGGGTGCCGCGTCAGCCGGACCGAGGGCAAAACCATTGACCGGCTCGTCGTTGGCGGCGGTCGGGGCAGTGATCGGCGCCACTGTGGCTTCATGGACGGGCTCGTCGCGATCGCCGACAAACGCCGCAACCGTCCCAACGGCAATGACCAAGGGTGGGACTCCAAACCGAGCTAGCTTCAACGACATCTCAACCTCCAGGCGGTATGGCCGAGGCTGGCGAACACGATTCTACCCCGATTAGACGGGGCGCGGCCGGGTTTTGTTCCGACGTGGTTTCTCAGCTAGCAACTACGTTGGTTGTCAGCATCCGATCAAACGACTGCTGACGCTGGCTGGCAGTCGGCGCACAGGCCGGTGAACTGGACCGTCCAGTTTTCTACCTTGAAGCCGTTCTCGGCGTCCACCGGTGGTGGAACGCGGCCCAGCTTCGCATCGTGCACGTCGACGATCTTCTTGCACTGACGGCAAATCAGATGATGGTGGGGTCGGACGTCGACATCGTAGCGCGCTTCGTTGTAAAGCGGGTTGACCTTTACCACGATTCCCAGCTCTTCGAAAATCTCGAGGTTCTTGTAGATCGTATTGAACGAGATCGTGGGGTATCGTTCGAGGACGCTCTGGTAGATGATCTCGGCCGAAGGGTGGCGATTGCAGTTCGCCAACACCGCCTCAAAGATCGCCAGCCGCTGGTGGGTCACCGATAGCCCAGCCGCCCTGCATTGGGCGATGAAGCTATCGCGCTGTTCGTTAGATAGTCTCATTGGTAACATCCAATTATAGCCTTGTGGGGTGTCTGCAGCAACCAGCGGGGGTGTTACAAGCGGCGTGTAATCGCGGCTCCAAACCAGTGTTCTACCGTTTCGTAAACACCATCGATCGTGGAGTCGTTTTCGGGGAAGGCAACCCCTTCGCGATCCTCCAGCAGCGAGAGCCGATAGGCAAAATCGAGGTCGAATAAGGACCGACGCAAGCCGAGTCCGATTGAATAACTGTTGCGCGCCGCATCGGGGATGATGGGATTCACGGAGATAGCGCTTGCTGGTGTATCCTCCCACGCATAGCCGAGACGTAGGGTGGCCTCAGGTAGGTACTCGACTTCGGCGCCGACGCGCACCGACCATGCGTCGTCGTAGTCCAATCCGATCGGGCCATCGAGCGTCGGATCTTCGAACTCGAACTGGATCGCATCGACAGCGCTCCAGTTGACCCATTGCAAGTCGGCTCGGAGCCACAACTCGGGGATGGGCTGAAGGGCAACGCCGCCGACCGCCATGGACGGGAACGTGAACGGGATGCGCGTGTTTTGGGAGACGAACCGTTCATCGAGCAAGTCGCCGACAGTGCCTTCTCCGAATGACACAGCCCGCAGTTCGGCTGGCGCAATGCCAATAAAATCTGCGACGCCGTTGAGATCGATCTCGATCTCGCTACGCACTTGGGCACCGAACACGAGCCGCTCCGACGGTACGAACATGGCCGCACCATTCCAACCGATGCCTGTCCCGTCAGTGTCGATTCTGGAGCGCGCCAAGTCCACCGGACCTAGCCCAGCCAAGGCACTGAGCTCAGGGTCTTGCTCGAAGCGATGGATGTCAAACCTCACGTTCAACACATCGACTCCGACCGCGAAACTCCAGCCGTTGTACGGGCCGGCAGCGACCACCGGATTGAAGTTGATAGAGCGCAGGTCGGCGTCGAAGGATCGGAACCGCCCGACGAAATCGCTCGGGTCCTCCCACTCGACCGCCAACCTCCACGGCGTGTTGATTGCGATCCCACCGGTCAGCTTTTCGGCAACGGAGTGAGAGATGTAAAGTGAGCCACCGATCGTGGGGCTCGACTCGCGATCGAACTCCTTGGTACCAAATCCTCGAAATCGGCTCGCGTCAGCGCCGACCGCCGCGCCGGCCTGGACGAATGTGCCGCTCAGATGGGCCATGCCTGCCGGGTTGTAGAAGACCGTGCTTGGATCGTCGGGCATGGCGGTAGCGGCTCCGCCTAACGCCGCCGGCCGAGCGGCGAGATCCCACTGCAGAAAAGCCTGCGCGTGAACCATCCCCGGCGTGACGATGAGGACGATTCCGAGCAGTACTCCGATGACGGTTTTTGAGACAAGCACGTTGGCGCGAACAGTAGCCAGCGGCACGGATCGTCGCAACCAAATCGGTCGGCGTCGTTTCGAACGAAGGACTAGCTTGCCGCTCCCATGAGCAGCCATTCCTCCACGCGCCACTTCAATGTCAAGATCCCGGTACGCTTCCGCGATCTCGACCCGATGGGTCACGTCAACAACTCGGTTTACTTCACCTATCTCGAAGTAGCCAGAACCGCATACTGGCAAGAGCTGCATCACGATTACTCGTACGATGTGCTCGACTTTGTGGTGGCGCGGGCGGAGTGCGATTTCGTGTCGGCGGCCATGCTTCGTGAAACCGTGCGCGTAGAAGTGCGGCTATCGAGAATCGGCACTAGTTCGTTTGTGCTTGACTATGAGCTGTTCGATGAGGAGAGCGAACGGCTGGTCGCGCGTGGTACGACGGTGCAAGTCATGATCGACCGCAAGACTGGGAGGCCACGCCAGATCGAGCCCGAGCTACGGGCGAGGATGCGATCGTTCTCGGAGCACTGGGGAACAGCTCCGGAGCAGTAGGCTAATCCCTGGGGCGCTGCTGGTCGGGTCGTCGATCGGGCTGGTTTTGCAGTGCGTTCGAGCCGCGTGGCTGACGCACGCCGCGCTGGTCGCGACGTTGATCCTGTTGACGATCGCTTCGTCGCTCGGCCATCAGCTGTCGCACCCGGGCGTCAAACTGTTCGTTGAAGAGCATGAACTTGGCGCGCTGCTGGGGTGTCAGGAGCTGTCCCAGCCGCTGTCGCTGCTGCTCGCGCAACCGTTCCGTCGATCGTCTTTGAGCCTCGAGCTGGTCGAGTGCACGGCGCACCTCGTCGTCGTCGACGGGCTCCTCCCCAAGCGCCTGTCGCAGTCGTTGCATCGCCTTTCTCCGTGCCGCGCCTGCTTCCCGGTTTTGACGCCGGAAATCGCGCATGACCGCATCCAGTTCGCTGGTCTCACGGTCGTTCAGCTCGAGCAATCCCTGTAGCCGTTCGAGCCGCGCCCGCTCGAGCCGCGTGGCATCAGTTGGCCTGTCGACTTCCTGAGCGATCGACGGGCCGCCCGACAATCCGAGCGCGACGACGATCAAAAGTGCATAGGACGTCCGGTTCATAGGTCAAAGCTCGTGGTTGATAGTTCGCTCAAGATCGCTGCTTGGTCCTCTTCGGCGAGTGACGCGAACTCCTCTTCCAGGGGCACGATGTCGTATGCTCGGGTCTCAAACCCGTTGTCGAGCGCGGCCAACATCGCTTCCACCTCGGTTTCGCCTTCCAGCGCGTTGAGCGCGTCTTCGGCGGCACGGTCGGCTTGGTCGATGATGGCGAGCTGGGCCGGAGCGTCAACCGGCTCGTCGGGCGTCAGTACGAACACGCCGATCACTACCGCCGCGGCTGCAACCGGAATCCACCACCCGCCCCGTTGAAGCGACCGCACCGTTGAGCGCCGCGTCTCTGGGGCTATGGCGTCGACGATGCGTTCACGCTGAGCGGAAAACTCATCGGCCGAAGGCGTATCCGGTTCGCTCCGCAACGCCACGAACACGCGCTCGAGCTCGGCCAGCCGCCCGGCGCATAGATCGCACGTTTCGAGATGCGTTGGGATCGTGTTCGGAGTGTGGGGTGCTTCCGACTCGTCCAGCCAGCCGATCAGTTCTTGGTCGGTCAGGTGCTTCATGGCGGTGGTGCCTCCTTCATGTATCCGTCGCGCAATCGGGTCACCGCGTGGTGAAACGAAACCCGAGCGCTGTTCTCCGTGGCGTACACCCTCAAAATCACGATCGCGCGCTGCATCTCAGGCAACGCTTCGATCCGTTGCCTCACGTCCTCGCTCAGCGCGGCGACTTCGGCCCGCCAGTCGGGTCCCGGATCGGGGTCGGCGATCCGTTCGTCGAGCTCGCGATGGTCGCGCCGATGGCGACTTCTCATCGCATCGTATGCCAGCCGGACCGCGATTCGATACAGCCAGGTCGAGAACGCCGATCGGCGTTCGAAAGTCCTGAGCTGCTCCCAGGCTCGAATAAATGCGTCCTGGGTCAGGTCCATCGCCAGATCCCGGTCACCGGTCATCTTGACCAGCGTTCCGAAGATCCGGGGCTGGTGACGGTCGACGAGCTGGCCAAACGCCTGCGCGTCGCCGGCCTGCGCTTGCTTGACCAGCTGGTCGTCGCCCATGGGGTCGTCCCGCTCCGGGTTTCCCTGCAACAAATTGGACGCCGCGGGACCCTGAATATTAAGCCTGGCAACCACTTCCCGCGCTACTCGGTGCGTGGTAGCGGGGCCCGGGCGCCGCCCTGGAGACGGGGGTCCATCGCGTCGCGGAGGCCGTCCCCGAAGAGATTGAAGCCCAGCACGACGGCACCAATCGCTAGGCCTGGGAAAACCGACATCCAGGGCGCAGTGCGCAGAAAGTCACGGCCGTCGGCGATCATCGACCCCCAAGAAGGCGTTGGGGGTTGGGCGCCCAGGCCGATAAACGATAGCGCCGCCTCGAGCATGATCGCGCTCGCCATCCCCAGTGTCACGGCGATGATCGCCGGGGCGATACAGTTCGGCAGTACGTGGCGCGTGATCACCCGGGCGTCACTCATACCGAGCGCGCGTGCTGCCTGCACGAAGTCGAGCTCGCGCACGACCAGCGCCTGCGAGCGGACGAGCCGCGCCAGCCCCGCCCAGCCGACGATGCCGATCGCGACGAAGACCACGCCGAGCCCGGGTTGGAACGCGGCGGTGATGGCGATCAGCAGCAGCAGTGTGGGGAACGCCAGCGTGACATCGGCCAGCCGCATGATCAAACCTTCGATCCGGCCGCCGTAGTAACCCGAGACAACGCCGAGAAAGACGCCCAGCGTAAAGGCGATCGTTTGCGATACGACGCCGACCAGGAGCGAGATTCGAGCTCCGTAGAGAACCCTCGAAAGGATGTCGCGACCGAACGAGTCGGTGCCGAACCAGTGGGCGCGCGATGGGCCCTCCAAACCTCGGGCCAGGTTTTGCGCCAACGGGTCGTACGGTGCCAGCCACGGGCCGAGGAGCCCTACCACGACCAGCATCAGCATGATCGCCGCCCCGGTCATTGCCAGCCGATTCTGACCCAGCGCATTCGCCAGTCGATTATCTCGCGTCACGGTCATACCGCACTCTCGGATCCAGGTATCCGTACAACAAGTCGACGGCGAGGTTGACGAGCACGAACACGATCGCCAGGAAGAGCACCGTACCCTGAATAACGGGTAGGTCCCGTTTGAGGATGGCGTTGAGCGCGAAACGGCCGATGCCGGGCCAGGCGAAGATCGACTCGGTGAGCACCGAGCCCGACAGGTACGCGCCAAAATCGAGCCCGATCGCCGTGACGACAGGGATCAATGCCGCCTTGAGCGCGTGCTTCCCGATCACCCGCGTCTCGCCCAGACCCTTGGCGCGGGCGGTGCGTATGTAGTCGAGGCGAATCACCTCGAGCATCGACGAGCGCGTCAGCCGGGCGATGTAGGCGGTCGATCGCATCCCTAGCGTGAGCGCTGGGAGGATGAGATATGGCAGCGCGCCGCCGCCAAACCCAGACGGCGGCAGCAAGCGCCACGAGACGCTGACCACCAAGATGAGGATTAGCCCCACCCAGTAAACAGGGAACGAGATCCCGACCAGCGCGACGGTCATCCCCAAACCGTCGAGCCATGTCGACTGTTTGACCGCCGACACGACGCCGATCAGAACCCCGGAGAGGATGGCGAATACCATCGCCACCGACGCCAGGTAAAGCGTCTTGGGGAAGTGGTCCATGATCCCGTCGAGCACCGGTTGTCCGGTGATGTACGACGTGCCCCAGTCGCCGCGGATCAGACCGGCGACATAATGGTAGAACTGACTCCAGACCGGTTCATCGAGATGGAGCTCGGCCCGGAGTCGATCGATCGTCGCCTGATCGAACCGCTCGCCGACCATCGCCAGCACAGGGTCTCCGGGCGCGATGTAGAGCAGGACGAAGGTGACGACGAGAACCCCGAGCAGGACTGGGATCGTGTGGACGATGCGGCGCAGGGTGTATTGAAGCATAGTGGACGCTCAAACGTATGGATCGTGACCCGGCGCTCGCAATCCGCCCGTGACGTCGATCGCTCGAAACACGAGATTGCAGGTCTCGATTTGAACGATAAGGAGGGAATGTGATACCAAGAACGACTCTCGGCGTGTTGGTCCTCACCGTCACGCTCACGTCTCAGGGCCTAGCACAGAACGGCGACGATCAACGGTTTCGGACGCCGCCGCTTCCGACTCCGAACAGCTACCGAACGGGGGCCGGTGTGCCGGGTGCCGACTACTGGCAGCAGCGTGTGGATTATCAGATTCGGGCTACGCTGGACCCAGCCGCCACTCGGGTATCGGGATCGGAGACGATCACGTACACCAACAACTCACCCGACTCGCTCGCGTATCTCTGGGTGCAACTCGATCAGAACTTGTTCGCGCCTGGTAGTCGCGGCGCGCAGGCGTTTCCTCTGGAAGGGCGTTTTGGTGGTGAAAGGCCCGGCGGTGGCTACACGATCTCAGCGGTGACTTCGGGCGGTGACGCGCTCGACCACCGGATCAACGACACGCTCATGCGGGTCGATTTGGCGAGCCCGGTTCCTTCCGGTGGTACGACGACGGTATCGATCGACTGGAGCTTTCGCGTTCCCGCGAGCGGCGCGGATCGGATGGGGCGCGATGGCAACCTGTATCTGCTGGCGCAGTGGTATCCGCGGTTGGCGGTCTACGACGACGTGAATGGCTGGAACACCCTGCCGTACCTGGGGCAAGGCGAGTTCTATCTCGAGTACGGCGACTTCGACGTCGAACTGACAGTCCCGGCGACGTACTTCGTGGGCGCCACCGGATCGCTTTTGAACCCCGAGGAGGTGTTGACCGCTACCCAGCGTGAGAGGTTGGCTCTGGCTCGTGAAGGCGGGGAGGTCGTGAGCGTTGTCGCGGAGTCAGAGTTCACCGACGTAGCGGCGATCCGTCCCCGCACCGATGGTTCGCTGACGTGGCGTTTCCAGGCCGAGGACGTGCGCGATTTCAGTTGGGGGGCGAGCCCGCGGTTCGCATGGGATGCCACCAGCCACGGCAACACGCTGATTCACTCGCTCTATCGCCCGAGCGCCCGATCGTGGCGCGAGGCAGCTGCAATGAGTCGTCACTCGATCGCCTTTTATTCCGAGTACCTGGGCGAGTACCCCTATCCGACGGCGACCGCGATCGAGGGACCGGTGTTTGGCATGGAGTACCCGATGGTCATCTTTGTCGCGCCGGAAACCAACCGTGAAACGTTGTTCGACATCATCGATCACGAGTGGGGCCACATGTGGTTTCCGATGATTGTCGGTTCCGACGAGCGACGGTATGCGTGGATGGACGAGGGGTTTGACACGTTCATCAACCAGTTGAGCAAGAAGGAGTATTTCCCGGAGAGCGAGCCCGAGCTGTTGAACGTGGCGCAATACGCAGCAGCGATCCGCACCTATGAGGAGCAGCCGATAGGGATCGCGCCCGACACGTTCGATCCGGGAACTCCGGCGCTCGGGATCGCCGGCTACACCAAACCGGCGGTCATGTTGAATGCGCTGCGGGGGCTGGTTGGCGCAGAAGCGCTTGACGGGGCCTTAAGGCGCTACTTCGAGGTGTGGTCGTATAAACACCCACAGCCGGCCGACTTCTTCCGATTGGTCGAGGACGAGATCGGGATGGAGCTCGGGTGGTTCTGGTACAACTGGATCTACACGACCGGCACCAGTGATTTGGCGATCCTAGGTGTCGATCAGAACCGCAATAGCGAGTCGTGGGCCGTGGTCGTGTCGGTTGACCAGCGCGGCGATCTCTTGATGCCGGCGGTGGTCGTGGGGACGACGGCGGATGGCATCAGTGACACCGTTACCATCCCCGTCGAAGCGTTCTACGGTACCGATCGCGCGGCGGCCACACTTACCCTTCCCGACCGCGCCGAGCGCATCACCGTCAACGCGGGCCCCGATTGGGGCGACATCAACCCGCAGAACAACACGTGGGAACGTTAGGCCAGGTCGGTGACCTCGGGCTTCCGGAATCGGTGGGTGTAGCCCCAGGGGCGGTTGCTGCCGTAGTCGTAGTCGAAGCGTTCGCGGCGAGCCAACTCGTGGAGTACCGGTCTCGAGATATAGTGGGGGTCGACGCGCAGCTCGCTGACCACGAGCAGACCTCCGGGTTTCAGGACACGCCAGACTTCGCGTAGACAAAACGCTCGATTCTGGACCTCGCCCAGCACGGTGACGAGCAAGGCTCCGTCGAACGATCGGTCGGCGTACGGCAACGCCATGGCGTCGGCTTGTACGCAGTCAACATTCCAGAGAAACTGGGTACGCAGCTTGTAGCGCGCTCTGAGCAGCATTTTACGCTGGATATCGACCGCTTGAAGCCGGCTGTGGCCGGTCCGCTTGGCGATCTCAGCGCTAAAGAATCCTGGGCCGGGGCCGACTTCGAGCACCCGCGAATCGGGCGACAGGCCGAGTAACCCGACCACCTTGGCCGGATCGGCGACGAGGCGGCGCAGCGGGTTGTCGAGAACCCACCAAAACCGGGCTGGGCATGGACCGCTCATGTCATTCGTTTCTCAACCCCACGTCGATCCACTTGATCCCATAGAACACCTGCGGAATCTGGTAGCCGTCGACCCATGGCTGGACGATGTCGGCGTCCACCGGGTGCACGGTGAAGATCCACGGTGCTTCAGCCTGGATCACCGAGTCGGCCTGAGCGTACATCGATTCTCGCTGCGCCTCATCGAGAGTCGATCGAGCGGTCAGGATCAGCGAATCGACGACCGTGTTCGAGAAGAACGCGGCGTTTCCGCCGGCGCCGGCCATCTGGCTGTAGAAGAGCGGGTAGAGAAAGTTCTCAGCGTCAGGGTAGTCGGCGTACCAATTCGCGAGGTAGGCGTCTAGCTCACCCTTCTCCATCGCTTGACGAACAGCGGTCCAATCGCGCTGGCGGAGGTTCATCGTGATCCCGACCTCGGCCAGATTCGCCTGCACCGCCTCTAGGAATCGCTGGTTCAAAGCTAGCGTGCGAAAGAATACATCGAACGAGAGATCGGCTACGCCGGCCTCGGCCAGCATGTCTCTGGCCCGGTCAGGGTCGTAGCCGTAAGGCACGCCAGCCTCCCTGTAGCCGGGCAAGCCGGGTGGGATCGGGCCGTGCGACCGAACCATCTCCGACGGATAGATCGCGTCAGCGATCGCGGTGACGTCGATGGCGTGGTTGAGCGCGCGGCGAACTCTCGGGTCGTTGAACTTCTCCTTGCCGTTGTTCAAGGCGAGGTAGTACGTGATCAGCGCGGGTCGGGTGTGAACGTACGATTCCCAGTTCGGGTTGGTGGCAAACCGATCGTACTCCGGCTTGGGAAACTCATTCAGATCCGCCCAGTCCAGATTGCCGCGCTCGAATTCGGCGATCACCGTGGTGGTCTCGGGGATGATTCGGATCTCCATGCCATCGGTTTTGGGTCGGCCACCGTGGTAGCGTGTGTTCGCCGTCAATCGAATGACGTCGTCATGCGCCCACGACTCGAAGACCCATGGGCCTGTGCCAACCGGGGCTTCCGAGAAGCCATCGCCCTTGCTCTCGACCTCCTCGCGAGGTACGACGTGCGCCGCTGGCATCGCGAGCAACGAAAGAAACGGTGCGAACGGCTGCGTCAGCCGGACCTCGATCCTATCGTTCCCGATTACGCGGATACCGGTCAGCGTTGTGGCTTGGCCGTCGATCATTTCCTTGGCGCCGAGGATGAACTCGAACACCCAGGTCAGCGGGCTGGTGTTCTCCGGTCGTAGCGCTCGCTCGAATGAGTACTTGACATCTGCGGCGGTTAGCCGACGACCGTTGTGGAACACGACGTCGTCACGAAGCGTGAACCGGTAGCGAGTCCCGTCGTCCGAGACTTCCCACTCCGAAGCCAGGTTGGGTTGAATCTCGTCTTTCGCATATTGAACCAAGCCGTCGTACAGGTAGACGACCATGCGGCCACGGTAAACGTCGACGGCCTGAATAGGGTCCAGGCTCGCGGGGTCGGATTCTAGGTAGAGCCGCAGGACATTACGGTCGACGACCTGGGATCGCGGCCCACCCGCGCCGCAGGCTGTCATCGCCAAGGCGCCGACTGTGAGCACGATGTTGCGGATCCTACCCATACTCCTGCTCGAGCTGGTGCTCGCGTTTACGGTGGAGAAGCCAGATGACGAGCACGATGCCAACGACGAATGCGACCGCGCCCCCCCAACCGAGATAGCGCTCAATCGCGTCCCACGAAGCGCCGAAGAAGTAGCCAAGCAACGTAAACGTCGTGCCCCAAACGATACACGACAGCACGCTCCATGGCAGAAAGCTCCAGTACGACATGTGGCTGATGCCGGCGACCACCGGGCCGAACGATCGGAGGATCGACATGAAGCGACCGATGAAAACCGTCTTGCCACCGTGGTGATCGTAATAGTGCTCGGTGGCGCGCAACCGTTTCTCGTCGAAGAAGAAGTACCGACCAAAGCGGCTGATCACCTGGTGACCGTAGGTACGGCCGAGCAGGTAGCCAACCTGATCGCCGGCGAACGCGCCGACAATGGCGATCAACCCAACCGCCCATGGATCGAGCACACCCCGAAACGCATAGAAGCCGGACAGCACGATCACCGTTTCACCCGGAGCGATAAGCCCCAGAAAAGCGCTCGTCTCGAGGAACGTCACGAGAAACAGCGTCAGGTAGCCGTACTGGTCGAGAAACGGGACGATGAACTCTAGGATGCGCTCCTGCATGGCCCCTCATAAGTTCGGCGCTGGTCTTGGCTGCGCCATGGATGGCGGCGCCAAGGTATCTGCTGTGCTCCGCGTTCGGTACTCAGCGGGGTGCGTTACGATTCTCGAAGACCCCGGATCCTAGATGCATATTCCAATCCGTCGCTCTCATCGTATCCGGCTGTTGGCTTGGGCGCTCGCGGTTTGCCTCGCTACGCCGATGGGGTTTACCGCCAGAGCTCAAGAACCGGCCGATCAGATCGTGATCAACGGTGTCATCTACACCATGGACCCCGAAGTCCCGCAGGCTGAGGCGATGGCGATTGCCGGCGGACGGATCGTGGCGGTCGGGACGGCCGACGAGATCGTGGCCGGTTTTGAGGGGCCTGAGACAGTGGTCGAAGATCTCGGTGGTCGCGTGGTAGTACCGGGACTCATCGACGCGCACGCGCACATGATTGGATTGGGGTTGGCGCTGCGAACGCTGGACCTCCGGGGGACGTTGAGCGCCGAGGAGATCGCAGAGAGGGTGCACGCCGCCTCCGGGACGCGTTCCGCGGATGAGTGGATCCTCGGAAGAGGATGGGATCAGAACGATTGGCCCGTGCAGGAGTTTCCGACGCGCGAGCTGCTCGACGACGTCACTCGGGATCATCTGAACCAACCCGTTTATCTGACGCGGGTCGATGGCCATGCGGCGTGGGTCAACACGCGGGCGCTCGAATTGGCAGGCGTCTCGGCTGAGACACCCGATCCGGACGGTGGCAAGATCCTGCGCGACAGCGCTGGCGAACCGACAGGAGTGCTCGTCGATAACGCGATGGTCTTGGTCAGAGGTAAGATCCCCAAGCCCGATGACGTTGAGTACGCGGCACGCCTCGAGGCGGCACAAACTCACCTGCTCTCAGTCGGTGTTACCGGCGTGCACACGATGGGCGACGGTCGTGAGAACGTCGAGACATACCATGCGTGGGCTAGAGCTGGGAAGCTCAAGCCGCGCATCGTGGTGTACCTGGACAGCGACGACGAGGGGATCCTCGACTGGTTGGACGAGCGCGGCGGGTCGGCCGCTTTTGCGGATCCGCACTTCCGGATTGCGGGTGTAAAGCTCTATTCGGATGGCGCCCTCGGCAGCCGCGGCGCCGCGCTACTCGAACCCTACAGCGACGATCCCGACAACGAGGGCCTACTGGTTACGCCGCCCGACGCGCTTGCTGCCGAGATGACGCGAGTGGTCGGTCTCGGCCTTCAGCCCACCGTTCACGCGATTGGCGATCGTGGCAATCGCGTCGCCCTGGCTGCAATCGCAGCGGCGTTCGAGGTCCATCCTCCCGATCATGGAGACGTCGATCTCGCGTGGAAACGCCCTCGCATCGAGCACGCCCAAGTCGTCGCGCTCGATGACATCGACCGGTTCGTC
Organism: Gemmatimonadota bacterium; assembly: GCA_039590215.1. Classification (GTDB taxonomy): domain Bacteria; phylum Gemmatimonadota; class Gemmatimonadetes; order JACCXV01; family JAHWKZ01; genus CAMYLR01. Next base: position 26,486 of record JBDHFX010000009.1, read on the forward strand.
GAGCTCGGCGTGATCGCTTCGATGCAACCCACTCATGCGACCAGCGACATGTATTGGGCCGAGGATCGGGTGGGGCCGGATCGAATCGAAGGCGCCTACGCGTGGCGAAAGCTGCGCCGCGCTGAGGTCCACATCGCTTGCGGGAGCGATTTTCCGGTTGAGAGCGCCAACCCGTTTTACGGGCTCTACGCCGCGGTCACCAGACAGGATCGAGAGGACTGGCCCGAGGGCGGCTGGTATCCGGAAGAGCGCATGACCCGCGAGGAGGCATTGGCCTGTTTCACACGCGATGCCGCTTACGCGGCCGGGATGGAAACCGAAGTCGGGAGTCTCTCTCCGGGTAAGTGGGCCGACTATCTGTTGCTCGATCGCGACTTCATGCTCGTTCCGGAAGACGACATCTGGCGTGTGGAGGTGCTGCGCACTGTGGTGGGAGGCGAAATCGTTTACGAGGAGCCGTGGAGCGAGGCACAGTAACTACTCGGTGGGATTGGTCAACCGTTCCAGTGTAGCAGCGTCCCAGAGCGCTCGAATGTGGCTGTTGATTCGTTGCTCCGCTCGCGCCTGATAGAATGGCGTCACCGTGCCCTCCCAAACACCCTGGTCGAGGAGCTTGAGCGCACGGCGCTGACGCAAACCAGCCGCTTGCAACTCGTCGGCGGCGAAGACTGCATCGATCGCACGTTCGATCTCGGTCTGATCGGGCATACGCAAACGAAAGGTATCCGATGGGTGTAGGCGTAGCCAACTTGGCAGAGCTTGAGCTCCGAGAATGGGAAACCGGTGTCCGGTTCGGCGCCGAGTGGGGTGATGTCTCGCGACCGCTCGGCGGGAAGAAGCTCGGCTGTGGAATGTGGGTCTTGCCTCCAGGCAAGGCGAACGTGCCCTACCACTACCACCTGGTCAACGAGGAGGTGGTCGTCGTGCTTGGAGGTGAGCCATCGATCCGGCTCGACGACGAAGAGTATCAGCTGGAAGCCGGCGACATCATTGCGTTGCCGCCCGGAGCCAAAGACGCACATCAGTTCCTGAACCGCACCGATCGGCCTGCCAATCTCCTGATGGCTTCGACGCTCTTGAGCCGAGATGTGGCTGTCTACCCGGATTCAGGGAAACGCATGTATTGGCTCGAGGAGTTGGCCGCGGAGCCATCGAAAGTCAAGCTCTTGGTTCGCGAAGGTCGGGTGGTTGAGGAGTACTTCGAGGGTGAACCGGTCGACGAACCACTCGCGGACGCAGTCCCCGCGCAATCGCCGCACCCTCAAATCGTATCGATGGATGCGACGCCGTGGGAAGCGTATGAGGCCGGGCCGTTCCGCGGTGACCGAAAGCGGCTCGGCCGGTTAGCTGGCGCGCGACTGTTAGGCTACAGCCTGTACCGTTTGTCCGGCGGTGACCGAATGTGGCCGTTTCACTTTCATCACGTAAACGAGGAGCTCTTCTGGGTTCGCTCGGGTTATGGCGAGCTGCGGACCGTGGCCGGAGCCCGGGACATCCAACCCGGCGACGTGATCCTCTGCCCGACCGGGTCCGACGGGGCGCATGCCATCAGGAACACCGGTGACGGCCCGCTCGAGATCTTCGCGCTCTCGACGATGGAGGAGCCCGAAGTTTGCGAATACCCTGATTCAGAGAAGGTGTACGTCATGACCGGGTCGGCGCCTGGAGGTGATGAAGAGGCGCGCACGTTGAACCACGTATTCCGACTGAGCGATGCGGTGGAATACGATGTCGGAGAGAGATGACGAAGGGAAGGAACGAGCAAGAAAGGAGACGGACCGTGAAACGCAGAGCATGGCTTGGCGTCGCCGGCATGATGGCGATGTTGCTCGTCTCTGGTGCTGCGATCGGGCAGGAGATGAGCGCCGAAGAGATCGCGATGTTCGACAAGTACGCGATGCCTGGCGAGAGTCACAAGCGGATGCAGCCGATGATCGGCGAGTGGGAGGAGACGGTCGTGATGTGGTTTGCGCCCGAAGCGCCGCCGGTCACGATGGAGGCTTCGATGACCGCCGAGTGGATCTTGGGCGGTCGCTGGGTGCGGTTGGAGCACAGGGGCTCGATGATGGGACAGCCATTCCACGGCATCGGACTCGATGGGTACGACAGCTATCGAGAAGAGTATGTCTCGATCTGGATGGACAACATGTCGACGGCGTCGATGGTCTCGCGCGGCACCCACGATCCGGCGACCAACGCTGTGACGATGATGGCTACTGCCGACGACTTCATGGCCGGCCGGGAAGACGTCCCGGTGCGGTCCGTTACGCACTGGACGGATCCCGACACGTTCGTTTTTGAGATGTACACGGTGTCCGAAGACGGTACTGAGTACCAGGTGATGGAGTTGACGGGGCGGAGAGTTACACCGGCCGACGGGGCGGAGTAGAACGCCAGCGTCGCCGCGGTAACATTGGCGGCAGCTCATAGGCGATGCGGAGCACCGTTGCCGGGTGCACCACCCGGACCGGTGACCCGGCAGTGCGCAGCCCAGCCGCGATCTGAAAAGTGCAGCCGGGATTGCCGGCCACGACGAGCTCGGCGCCCGTCGCTAAAATGTGGCCGACCTTCCTCTGCTGGAGCTTGGCCGCGGCCTCGGGGTGGGTCACGTTGTATAGTCCGGCTGACCCGCAGCACCACGTTGACTCTGGAAGCGGTGCCAGGTCGAGTCCAGGGATCGAACGCAAGAGCATCCGCGGGGCCTCGACCACCCGTTGGCCGTGGATCAGGTGACACGCGTCGTGATACGTCGCTCTCAGACCGAGTGGGCGACGCGGTCGGCGTACCCCGCGATCGACTAAATGCTCGGTGACATCGACGACCGCCGCGCCAAACCTCGCTGCGCGTTCCGACCAGCCCTGATCTCCAGCCAACAGTTGCCCGTACGCCTTCATGTGGGCCCCACACCCGGCGGCGTTGGAGATCAATCGGTTCGCGTTCGACGCTTCAAACGCCAAGATGTTTTTCTGCGCCAACGAGCGAGCAAGTTCCGGCTGGCCATAGTGAGCGTGGAGCGCCCCGCAACACCGAAACTCTTTGGGCACCACTACCTGCCAGGCGTTGTAGGCCAGAACTTGCGCGGTGTCGGCGTTGATGTCGGGCAAGAACACCGATTGGACACAGCCGGGGTGAAGCGCCACCGTCCCGCGCACGGATGGCGTATCGCCGTTGGTCACGACATCTGATGGCCCAAGTATGGCTGGTAGCCGCCATCGGCGGCCTTGACGCGGGACCTCGGGGGCTAGCGGCTCGAGTGGCTCGAGGTCCGGGAATCGTTTCGCGATCCATCGCCTCCATGGGGCTCGTTTGTTGAGCACGCGTTGATGGAACCGCACCGATCGTGCTGTCCAGCGGAGTCGTGCCGGATGAGCGATGACCCGGTCGAGGAGCCACGTCTGGGCGGGTTCCGGGCGCCACGGCTCGCGCCCTTCGCTGCTGTCGATCGCCGTCCGCGCGGCTTCGAGCAATCGACCGAACTCGACGCCCGCCGGGCAGGCGGTCTCGCAGGCTCGGCATCCGAGGCAGTAGTACATCGCCTCGGCAAACGGGGGATAACTGACCTCGATCTCGCCGCTCGCGGCCGCCCGCATGAGCGTGATTCGGCCGCGGGGACCGGCTCGCTCGCGCGGCGTCATCGCGAACGTGGGACATGCCGGCAAGCAGAGCCCGCACTGTATGCAGGCCGTCAGCAGATCGCTGTCCGGATGAAAGACGGGGTCTGACGGCCCGAGATCCGCCTTCAGGCGAGCGCCTCCTCGTAGGCCGGGTGACCGTGCGGCGGGTGCTCGCAACGCGCCGAGCGCCCAAGCACTTTGCCGGGGTTTAGCACCTGGTTCGGGTCGAGCACGGCCTTGATCTGACGCATGAAGCGAAGCGCCGGGTCGCCTGTGTGGCGTTCCAGGAACTTGCGCTTTGCGAGCCCGACGCCGTGTTCACCTGTGATTGTTCCCCCCAACGTAACGGCGGCGTCGAAGATCTCCTCTAGCGCGGCCTCGGTGCGCACGATCGCCTCAGCGTCGCGGGCATCTGTGATGCAGGTCGGGTGCAAGTTGCCGTCGCCGGCGTGTCCAAATACGCCGATCTGAATCTGGTGCTCGGCCGCGATCTCTTGGATGCGCACGAGCATCGCTGCCACCGCGCTGCGCGGTACAGCCACGTCCTCGAGGATCGTGGTCGGACCGATTCGAGCGAGGGCGGTGAACGACACACGCCGCGCCGCGCGCAAGTCCTCCGCCTCGTCCGCATCGGTGGCATTGCGCACTTCACGCGCGCCGTGTTGCCGACAGATTCGGTTGACCGCGTCCACATCCTCCGCTACGGCATGGGCTCGCCCGTCGACCTCGATCAATAACAGAGCCGCTAGATCGGCCGGCAGCCCGAGCCCGGCGAACGATTCGACGGCGCGGATCGTGACCTGGTCGAGGAACTCGAGGGTTGCCGGCACGATCCCGACAGCCAAGATCGCGGTGACCGTGTGACCCGCCGCACCAACCGAGTCAAACGACGCGAGGATTGTGCGCGTCGACTGAGGTCTGGCGACCAACCTGACGAGGATCCGCGTGAAAACCGCCAGCGTGCCTTCACTGCCGACCAGGAGATCCAGGAGGTTGTATCCGGCTACGTCCTTGAACGATTTCCCACCGAGCGCCAGAAATTCTCCGGTCGGCAAAACGGCTTCGAGGCCCATGACGTAATCCTTTGTGACTCCGTATTTGAGGCCACGAAGCCCGCCGGCGTTCTCGGCCACGTTGCCGCCTAGCGTGCAAACTCGCATTGATCCGGGATCGGGTGGATAGAAGAGGCCGTAGGGCTCGACCGCGGCGTGGAGATCGGCAGTGATCACACCCGGCTCGACCCAAGCTGTATGGTTTACCGGGTCGATCTCGACGATCCGGTTCCACGATGGGAACAGCATCACCACGCTGTCGGTGGTTGGGACCGCGCCAGCCGACAATCCGGTTCCAGCCCCGCGCGGCACGAGCGCGAACCCCTCCTCGTTGGCCAGCTTGACGATGCGGGCCACCTGTTCTGTGTCGCGGGGAATAACGACAGCCTCGGGCACGCACCGATGGAGGGCGGTGGCATCCGAGGCGTACGTGAGGAGGTCTTCGCGCGCGGTCAGCACGCGAGCCGGCGACGTCGTCTCCGCGAGGCCCGCGAGCACGCGATCGGTGAGCATGCAGTTTATATAGCGAGATCGTAAACTATCGGCCATGCGATTGACGCTGAAAACATTCATGGTCGTTGGATTCGCAATTGTCGCTTGCAGTCAACGAGTCACGCCCGAGGACGAGTTCGCCCGTGAGGCTCGCGACCGGCCGCTCGTTTCCGAAACTGGGTTGCCACCGTCGCTGAGTGTCACGGGTGCGCAAACGCGGTCGGCGAGTGCGGCCGGCGACGAGTTGCGAGGTGATATCGTCTTTCCGTCAGACGCCGGAACGGTCGCCGACGACGGGGTGCTCTTCCTATTCATTCGTCGAACTGAGGGTGAAGGTGGGCCACCATTGGCCGTCCAACGCCACCAACGAGTCCGTTTTCCGTTCGCTTTCGCGATTGGCCGGCAGGACGCCATGCTCGACGGGGTTGAGTTCCCTGACCAAGTGAGGGTCGTTGCGCGGTTGGATAGTGACGGCAACGCCATGACGGAGGGGGCGGGCGACTGGCGAGCGGTGAGCGAGCCCGTCGCGCTGGGATCCGAGGGGCTGGAACTCGTCCTGGAACCCGCCGGCCCCTGATCGCCATGAACAGCTTTCCGCAGTGGCATTCGGCGTACACCGGCGTACACGAGAGCGCCGCGTTTTTTCCGCGTCCCGACAACGGACTCATCGAGGTGACTGGGTCCGAGCGCGAGGAATACCTAAACAACCTCTGCACCAACCGAATCGTCGGCTTGAAGCCAGGCGAGACCACGCGGGCGTTCATGCTAAACCCGACCAAGGGACGTGTGCTGGCTGACTTTCTCGTGGCAGCTAGCGAGAACGAGCTGTGGCTGGATTGCGAAAACGGCTGCGCATCGACAGTTGAAGCGCTGCTTCAACGATACTACTTCGGTCAAGAAGTTGAGTTTCGCAGCCACGGCGACGAATGGTCGATCGGGTCGCTTCAGGGGCCACTGAGCGAGGAGATCGTGACCCGCGCCGGGGCGACCCTGCCGGCTGATCGTGTGGGCGCACACATCGAGACAAAGATCGGGTCGACGGTGGCACGTGTCGTTCGTTGGACCGATACCGGGGGCGTCGGGTTTCGCTTGTGGACCCCGAAGACCAGCGCTCAAGCAGTAGAAACCGCGCTAATCGCCGCCGGGGCGATTCTCGGTGACGAGGATGCGTGGACGGTACTCCAGATCGAGGCCGGTATTGCCGCCTTCGGTCGGGAGCTGACGGAGGAGATGATTCCGCTCGAAGCTCCGACCGAGAACGCCATCAGCCATGACAAGGGATGCTATCCAGGCCAGGAAGTGATCGCTCGATTGAGGGCTCGTGGCCGACCGGCCAGGCACTTGCGCGGGCTGCGGCTGGCTACCGATCGACCGCCGCCTCCGGGCACGCTGCTCGATGGCGGCGACAAGGCGGGTGTGGCGCGGATCACCGCCGCCGGGGTCAGTCCCGAGCTGGGTTCGGTCGCGCTCGCGTTCGTGCACCGGAACTACTGTGACGCCGGCACTCGTCTAGGGAGCGACAATCTCAAAGCCGAGGTCATCGATCTCCCGATGACGACGGTCAAGGCGTGAAGATCTACACGAAAGCCGGCGACGATGGCGGCACCGCGCTGTTCGGCGGTGGACGGGTGGTGAAGAGCGATCCACGCGTCGCGGCGTACGGTGACGTGGACGAGCTCAGCGCCTGGCTGGGCGTGGCTCGAGCTCAGGGTATCGACGAGGATGTGTCCGCCGCCCTCGAGCGGGTGCAGCAGGATCTTTTCGTGGTCGGTGCGATCCTGGCGACGCCCAACCCCGATCGGCGCAAGCGATCCAAGTTCGATCTTGTCGCTGAGCGGATCGAATCGTTGGAGAGCGAGATCGATGCGTGGCAAGGTGAATTGCCACCGCTCGAAGCGTTCGTGTTGCCGGGGGGGTGTCCGGCCGCCGCTTTTCTCCACGTTGCCCGCACCGTTTGTCGGCGCGCGGAGCGTGCGATCGTGGGACTGCAGGCCGATGATCTTCCGGGAACGATCCTGCCCTATATCAATCGACTGAGCGACTTCCTGTTCGTGTGTGCCCGCTACGTCAACCACCGGGCCGGAGTCGCGGAGCCGACCTGGTAGCCTAGCAAGATCAGCTGGGGGGCTCTTCCGTGGCGTAGATCACCGGCGCTAGCCACGGAACGAGCGAAAGCTCGCGGTCGTCGAGGCGGACGGTGATGCCACGCTCTGGGTCGTGAGCGACGACCTCAAAGGCAACACCCTTCTCGAATCCCATCTCAGCCAGTCGATCTGCTACGTCTTGTTCGCGCCAGCGAATGCCGACCACGCGGCCCTTTTCGCCCTGGACCATGAAATGGAGCGGGAACTCGACGGTCATGCGGGTTCGACGAAGACCTTGCTGGCCAGCCGCTCATCGATGGAGACCGTTTCGCCATTGCGCTCGAGTGTTATTGCGCCGCCATATCCGGCACGCTCGACGATCGTGATCCGAGCGCCGGGGACGAGATTGAGCGACGATAGCGAGCGCAGCAGCTCGCCGTCCCGATCGGAGACTCGCCGAACGATCACGCGGTCACCGGTGGCGACCTCATTCAACGGACGGTGGATGTCCTCAGGCGGCCGGCCCTCCTTGGGTGGAATCGGGTCACCGTGGGGGTCGGTGGTTGGATGGCCGAGCATTGCATCGATGCGATCTTCGAACTCCTCGCTGATAACGTGTTCCAGTCGCTCGGCCTCGTCGTGAACGGCGTCCCACGAATACCCCAGCGCTTCCGCTAGATAGAGCTCGATCAGTCGGTGATGCCGAACGACTTCGAGGGCGATCTTCTCCCCCGCGATCGTGAGGTGGACACCTTTGTAGGGCGTGTATTCGACGAGCCGCATCTCCGCCAGTTTCTGCATCATGTTCGTGGCAGAGGCGGCTGACACCTGCATCCGGGCGGCGATCGCCGAGGTCGACGCCCGGGGTTCGCCCAGTTCCCGACCGATCGTATAGATCGCCTTCAGGTAGTCTTCGATAGGTGGCGTGATCTGAGGAATCGGGTCGTCGATCATCGCCTCTGCAATGTGGTCTTTGGGCGTGAGGACAGTCAAACCAGGTCAGTTGTCGCGCCACCAAGAGCGGTTACCATTGGGGGCATGCGCGACGTGAAGAAGCCGATCCCCATCTATCAAGTGGACGCCTTCTCGGCACACCCTTACACCGGAAATCCGGCGGCCGTGTGCCTGCTCGACAGACAGGCCGATACCGGTTGGATGCAGGCGGTGGGGGCCGAGATGAATCTTTCGGAGACAGCGTTCCTGTGGCCCGAGGGCGGAGCCTATCAGCTGCGTTGGTTTTCCCCTCTGCGAGAGGTCGATCTGTGCGGCCACGCGACCCTGGCAAGCGCACACGTGTTGTGGGAGAGCGGTGTCGTAGAAGAGTCCACCGCTGTGCGATTTCAGACTCGCAGCGGGGAGCTTTTGGCGTCTCGCGTTGATGATTGGATCGAGCTCGATTTTCCGGCCACTCCCGCGGTTGCAACCGAGCCCCCACCCGGCCTGCTCGCCGCGCTCGGCGTCGATCCTCTGTTCGTCGGCAAGAGCGAACAGCAGGACTACCTGGTTGAGGTCGAGAGCGAAGGCCAGGTCAGGAGCGTCAACCCCGATTTCCGTCGCTTGGCTACCGTCAAGGCGCGAGGAACGATCATCACCGCCCGCGCCAACGGCGAGGAGCACCATTTTGTATCCCGGTTCTTCGTTCCCCGCTACGGGATCGACGAAGATCCGGTAACCGGCTCGGCACACTGTGCGCTAGCGCCTTATTGGTCGGCAAAGCTCGGGTTGGAGGAGCTGGTCGGATACCAGGCTTCGACCAGGGGTGGGATCGTTCGCGCGCGGCCAGTCGGTGATCGGGTGATTCTCAGCGGGCAAGCGGTAACCGTGTTGCGGGGAGAGCTGCTCAGCTAGTTGAGATAAGGAGGCAGGATGCGGGAAGATTCATCCCGGAATCGGTTGGTACGCCTGGTCGTAAACGCGAGTTTGGTCGCTTTCGCCGCTTGCGGCGGCGCGGCGTCGGAGTCGGATGGGGTTGACGCTCGTCCAGCTGATGTCGCTACAGGCGGCGACTCTCTGCCGGCGGCGTTGCTCGGAACGGCGCCTCCGCCGGCTGGCCAACCGGTGCGGTACTTCGCGCCGGATTCCCAAACCATGGGTTATCTCGCTATGCCGACCGACGACGGTCCGCACCCGGCCGTGATCCTGATCCACGAGTGGGACGGCTTGAACGATCGCGTCCGGCAGGTAGCAGATGCACTTGCGGAGGAAGGATACGTCGCTTTGGCGGCCGACCTCTACCGCTCCCGCACCGGCGGTAACCGCGACGAAAACATGGCGCTGGTGCGCGAGACACGAGGGGACATGACGACCGTCATTGCGAACCTCGATGGTGCCCAGCGTTTCTTACGCGCGCGTGACGACGTGACCGGTGGCATCGCCACGATCGGTTGGTGTTTTGGTGGGGGCATCGCACTCAGCTACGCACTCGGCGGAGAGCAACACGAGGGCACGGCGATCTTCTACGGTCAACTGCTGACAGACCCGGCCGAGCTGGCCCGAATTGACCACGAGATCTATGGCACGTTCGCTGAGATGGACAGCGGCATCCCGCCCGACGACGTCGAGCGGTTTGTGGCTGCCCTTCGTGAAGCCGGCGTGCCGAACGACGTTCACGTCTATGATGCTGTCGATCACGGCTTTTGGCTGTGGGTGGACCGCGAGCCGGATCGCGGACTCGCTCCGGCAGTCGATGCTTGGCGGCGACTTCAAGCGTACTTGTCCCGAACCCTGATGGTGGGCCTATGGATGCGGTAATTGATCACATCGAGTCTCGGCGCGACGCGCACGTCGAAGAGCTTAAGACGTTCGTCGCGATCCCGAGCGTGTCGACCGATCTTGAACGCGCGCAGGACGTTGAGCGGTGTGCGGACCACTGCCATGATTCTCTACGCGATGTTGGTTTTCAAACCGTGGAGGTTGTCAAGACCAACGGTCATCCCATCGTGTACGCCGAGTGGCTCGAGGCGGAAGGTGCTCCGACGGTGATGTTTTACGGTCACTACGACGTCCAGCCGCCGGACCCGATCGAGTTGTGGACTTCACCACCTTTTGAAGCGACGGTCCGTGATGGCAAGATCTATGGCCGCGGATCGGTGGACGACAAGGGTCAGGTCTTGGCGCATTGGAAGGCGTGGGAAGCACACTTCGCCGTTCACGGCCGGCTACCGTGCAACGTGAAGGTGTTGCTCGAGGGTGAGGAAGAAGTCGGCTCCCAGAACTTGGAGCCGTTCTTGGTCGAGCGTCACACTGATCTGGCGGCCGATGTGATCCTGATCTCCGATAGCCCGATGTTCGCCCGCGGGGTGCCGTCGCTCTGCTACGGCTTGCGCGGGCTGTGCTACATGGAGTTGCACGTTCGGGGCGCCAACACCGACCTCCACTCTGGATCCTTTGGTGGCGCGGTGGCGAACCCGGCGCAGGCGTTGGCCAAGATCCTGGCGTCGCTCAAAGACGACGACGAGCGGATCGCGATCGATGGTTTCTACGACCGCGTTCAACCGTTGACTGACAAGGAGCGCGAGGAATTCGCCCGGCTACCGTTCGACGAAGAGGCGTACAAGAAGCAGCTCGACGTTTCAGAATTGGTTGGAGAAGCGGGCTTCTCTACGTTAGAGCGTACTTGGGTCCGGCCGGCGCTGGACATCAACGGGATGATCTCCGGGTTTACCGGTGAGGGCGCGAAGACGGTTCTGCCGGGCAAGGCGTCGGCCAAGGTTTCGATGCGGCTTGTCCCGGACCAGGATCCGCAGGAGATCGCGAGTCTGTTTACGAGTCATGTCGAACGAGTCGCGCCGCCGGGCGTCACCGTAAAGGTCTCCGCCCATCACGGCGCGCGCGCGTATCTGGCGCCGCTCGATCACCCCGCCAACCAGGCTGCCAGACGCGCGCTCGCGGCGGCATTCGGTGCCGAGCCCGTTTTTACGCGCGAGGGCGGCTCGATTCCTATCACCAACGCGTTTCAGCGCACGCTAGGCTTGACGTCGATTCTGATGGGATTCGGTCTACCCGACGAGAACGCCCACGCCCCCGACGAGAACCTCGACTTGGACAACTTCCATCGCGGGATCGCGGCGGCAGCGCACTTCTACCATGAGTACGCGAGTGGGGTCGGCTAGCAGGCTACGCTGGCTGTAAGAGCTACGGGATTCGGGCCCGGATCTCTCCGCCGCCGAGTTTTCTAAAGGCGACGTTGCAGTCGGACACTTCTGGGTCGTCCTCGGCCCGTGCCTCAAAGGCCGAGCTTTGGCCGGGAAGGAGCGGATTGAAATCGATCAAGGCGCTGCCCGACTTGACAAGCGTACCATCCGCGGAGCTGAAGCTTGCCACCACCTCGACGTCCTCCAACGGCTCGCCCGAGATGTTCCTCACCTCGCCGTTCACGCGCACGTAGCCAGTCTCTTTGGAGCATCTCCACGATACCATCTCGAGTTGATAGGAGGAGAGGCCGCCGCTGATACCCGTCGAGAGCGGACCCGAACGAGATGTGTGATCGTGGAAGATCCCAAACGGACCGACCCGAATCGTCGGCGGTGTTGAGTCGTTGATGAACAACGTCAGCGAGTCGGCTGTGGTTCTAACTGCGGGGGTGAACACGTATACGCCGACCGCGGTCGTCCCGGAATCGATCTTGAAGCGCGGATTGCTGGGGATCACGACTCCGTTGTAGACGTTACCGAGGTTGTCCTCGAGGTGAGGTTGGCCATCGGCGGCGATCAGCGCCGCACCGTCTGGGCCGTCATACCAGGTGGCATACGTCATAGCGATGAGATCGGTCCGGTAGTTCAACACCTGCACGTGCCACGCCGCATCACCGGCTCGTCCGAGCATGTCGACGGTATCCAAGCGACCGTCTGACATCTCCACATAACGCCCGAGGTCGACGGAGAACGCGGCTTGTTCTTCGGTGCTAAGGGTATCGGGGATCTCGGTTTCGGGGTCATCGACCGTCGTGGTCGCCGGGTCGTCCTGTTGGCACGCAACAAAGCCGACCCCACCGGCGATCACCAGCCATGTAAACATCGACAGCAACCGAACTCGCATTCGTCCCTACTCGCCTAAGCTGTGGCTCCTGTGGTCAACACGATTTTTCCGAACTGATCTCCGCTCGCGAGGCGCTCCAGAGCCGCAGGTGCTTCCTCGAGCGAAAAGGTGCGATCGATGATCGGCTCGATACTACCGTTGATCACAAGTTCCGAGACCGCTTCGAACTCGCGCCGGTTGGCCATCGTCGAGCCGTGTATCGAGATCTGCTTCCAGTATACGCGGTTGATTGGCGTCACGGCATCGTTCCCGGTGGTGGCCCCGCAGGTGGCGATCCGCCCACCGCGGCGCACGCTCTCGATGGAGTCACGCCACGTAGCCTGGCCGACGTCGTCAATAACCAGGTCGACGCCGCGCTTGGAGGTGTGCTCTCGAATCGCCGCTGGTACGTCCTGCACGGTGTAGTCGAGGACGACATCGGCGCCGAGCTCGAACGCTCGATCGAGCTTGCCCTGGCTCGACGAAGTCGCGTAGACGGTTGCACCCGCGTGCTTGGCGATCTGGAGGGCGGCACCGGCGACGCCACCGCCGATGCCGTGGATCAAGACGCTCTCCCCGGGTTTCAATCCGCCGGCCGACATCAGCAGCCGCCAGGCGGTCTCGTACGCTAGCGGAAAGGCGGCCGCCGCCTCCCACGTTAACGTGTCCGGCTTGAGGTACGCGTTGACCGCAGGAGCGACCGCGAATTCAGCGAACGTCCCTGAAACGTGCTCACCGAGCAACCGATAGCTAGTGCAAAGCGACTCTTCACCCTGCTCACAGAACTCGCAATCACCACAGAACAGACCCGGCTGCAGGTGCACCTTGTCGCCCACAGCGAAGGCTTCGACGCCGTCGCCGAGCGCGTCGATAACACCTGCTCCGTCGGAACCGAGAACGTGTGGCATCGAAAGCTCGATGCCCGGGATGCCGCCCCGTACCCACAGATCGAGGTGGTTGAGCGCCGCAGCGACGATCTTGATACGGACCTCACCGGGCCCGGGTTCGGGGACGGTTAGCTCGCCGACGGTTAGTACTTCAGGCCCGCCGTGGCGCTCGATGTAGACCGCCCGCATCAACGGAAAGGATGCCACTCCGGATCGTTCAGCATCCGCCGGCCGATCCACGGGACCGGGGGTGCGCCGCGGCTCATGAAGTCATCGTGGAACGCCTTGAGATCGAATGGTTCGCCGCGGGCTTCGGCCGCTGCTTGCGCGTCGTCTCGCAAACGCAAGATCATCAGTTTGCCCAACGTGTAGTTCAGGTACTCTGGGTCGTAGGTCCCGCGCAGCGCCTGCTGGCGCGCGTTGACCGAGTCCTGATAGGCCACCCGGTGGAACATCTCTTCGGCTGTCCCGACCGACATGCCTTCGGTATGGAGGCCGATTGATGCGAGGTAGCGGACGACCCTCAGCAGCGCGTCCTGGACAACCGCCAGCCCGAGCTTGGGTCCGCCGCCGCCCAGACCCTGATGCCAGCTCATCTCCTCGCCGTAGTGGGCCCACCCCTCGGTCGTGACGTATGCGGTCAACAGCTGCTGGGCTTTTGTTGGAGCGCGGTTGATGTGATTGTAGTGGTGATAATGGCCCGGGTATGCCTCGTGACCGCTGGTGTTCAAGATCGCCCAGTCGTTGTTGCGCGTCAGAAACTCTGTCTTGACCGCTTCCGACCAATTCTCCTCGACCGGTTGTATGAAATAGAAGCCGGTCGTCGCAGCCGTCTCGAACGGACCGGGGATGAAGATGTAGGCGAAGTTCGTACGTCGAAACGGTGGGATCTCTCGAACCTCGACGTCGCCTGGCAGTACCGTCCCGATCGCTGTTTCGTCGACAAACGTTCTCAAGTCGCCGATGACGTCAGCGGCGGTGCTGACGATCTCTTCCGCGGTTGGTTGATTCTGACCGATGGCGTCAAACGCCGCCAGCACGACCGCGTCGCGGTTGGGGTTCTCAACATCGCCGGTGATCTCGAGCGCGAGCTCGTAGGCGACGTTCTGGAGCCGGGCAAGCTCTTCTTCGCCGATCGCTTTCAACTGGTCGAGCGGCAGGTCGACCGCCGACAGGTGCGCGTTCATGCGCCGGTAGCTCTCGGCGCCCATCGCGTACTCGCCAAAGGACGGTGTGCCCAGCAGTTCCTGGAGCTCGTAGGCGTAATTGCTTAACGCGGCCGCCGCTTGTTGTATCGCCCGCTGGAATCGCTGTTGGAGCTCCGGGTCGTCGACGGATGCCAGCGCTTCGACGAGATCGTTTTCGAGGAAGGTAGGTAGCCCGCGGTACGTGATCAGCGCCGTCTCGATGAATGGACGCGGTGGGTTGTCGATGTTTGCGCGCGCGGCTGCCACCAGGCCCGGAAACTGCTCGAGTCGCTCGACGATCGATATCATCCGCTTCTCGAGCGGAGCGTAATCGAGCAACAGCAGAAACGTGAGATCCATCTGGCCGGCGTAGTAGCGCGGGTTGCTGCGCCACGTCGCCAGTTCCTCCAACCAGAATTGGTCGCGATCGATTTGGCGCAGAACGACTACGCGGTCCACTTGTTGGTCGGGCGAGAGCTCCTCCTGTTCAAACGCCAGGAGCCGCTCCTCGAACGTGTCGATGTCCGCCAGGTAGGCCTCGATCGCGGCTGAGCTCCGATCGCCGAGGCGACCGTCGTAGTTGTGCAGGCCGGCTCGCATCGCGGCGGTAGGGTAAAAGTCGAAGTACCGATTGAGGAAGGCCTCGACCACGGTGTCGAACTCATTGTCGGTGTTCTGTTGCGCGCGGGCCGACGTCGCCACCAGCGCGAGCGTCGCCAGCGCGAGCAGTATCGGGAATACGGCTTTCATGATCGCTCCTAATCGGTGTGCACTAGGCGGTGGCCAACCGTCTTACAACGTACCACTCGGCGGGTATATTGACCCCATGAGCTCTGAATCGTGGGAAGACGACACCGCGTTGACGTTTTGCGATCAGTGCGGCCACCTTCAGCCGGGTGTCCAGGCTGCATGCCAGCGATGCGGTGTCCCGCTCGATCGCAGTGTGTACGATCCGTTTGTGGCTATCCACCAGAATGCAGCGGTTGTGCGACAAGCGGTGCGCGGTCGCGGGAAGCCATCCAAATTCGGCAAGTTCGCCCTTCTCACTTTGGGTGCGCTGTACCTCGTCTACTCGGCGATCTACCTCAAGACGCTGCTCGACGACTCCTTTTCGATCATCGCCTTGGCGCTGTTGTTGCTGCACCTGGCGATCGGTGTCCTGATCTTCGCGGGGTTTCGACGCATGGCCAGGCGTGACACATGGGCCGAGTACCGCCGCTACGACGACTGACATGACGCCCGATCCGTCGCGAGAAGCGCTGGCGTGGCAAGTCGGCGTGTGGGATCGCCTGTCCGAAGTCTACCCAAGCGAGATCGATTCGCGGTTTGTGCCGGTCGTTGACGCGATCGTTGCGCGCGCCGGCTTGAGGGCGGGCCAACAAGTGTTGGACTTGGGGACTGGGACCGGGACTGTTGCGCGGAAGGCGGCCGCGCTCGTCGGATCAGGCGGAGCAGTAACGGGAGTGGATATTAGCCCGGTGATGCTTGCTGCCGCGCAGCGAGAGGTGGATGCGCGAGGGATCACGAATGTGGTGTTGCAAGAAGGTCGCGCTGAGGCCCTGCCGGTCGCGGATAGTTCCGTCGACACAGTGCTCGCTTCGTTGAGCCTGATGTACGTGATTGATCGTGCAGTTGCAGCTCGAGAAATCGCGCGAGTGTTGCGGCCGGGTGGCCGATTGGTGGCAGCGGTCTGGGCCGGTGCCGACGATTGCGACATCGTGCTATTCCAAGAGACTGCGGGAAGCTTCGCGGCTACACCGCCAGTTGCCGGCGTCGGGCCGGGCTCATTGGCCGATCCCGGTCCGTTCCTCCAGCAATTGGCGGAGGTGCAGATAGAAGCACGTGTGGAGACGGAGACTCTCGGCTTCGATTTTGACGACTTCGGTTCGGCATGGACCGTTTTGGCTGGCGTGACAACGGCTGAGCTCGAGCCCGAGCGCCAGCAAGAGGCCAAAGAAGCAGTCATGGCAACAATGTGGGTGGACCAAAGCAAACCCAGGCACTTTCGGAATCTGACCCAGTTCATCGTCGGGCACCGGTTTGGTATGACGCCGGGAGCTCAACCGGCGTAGAACTCTCGTGTGCACGCTGATCGCTTTTCACCGCGTCTTTGATGATGCGCCCCTCGTAGTGGCCACTAACCGGGACGAGGCATACGCGCGGCCGGCTTCGCCTCCCGCATGGGGAGGGGATCGACCGCGGTTTCTGGCGCCGCGCGACGACGAGGCCGGTGGGACATGGATGGGCGCCAACGAAATGGGGTTGTGGGTCGGGCTGACAAACGCCGAGCACTATCCGATCGAACGCGACCGCCGGTCGCGGGGCCTGTTATGCCGAGATTTGCTGAGTTGCGCGGACAGCAACGAGGTCGTGGCTCAGCTGACGCGCTTGGACCATCTCTACAACGCGTTTAACCTGCTCACCATCGATGCTGACGGTGGCCACCTGGTCGAGTACGCCGACGGTCGCGCCACCGCGCAGCCTCTCGATATCGGTTGCCACATTGTCACCAATCGCGCCATCGATAACACCGCGTCGGAGCCAAAGGTGAAGCGGGCGATCGAACTCCTCGGGGCGGCCGGTCTATGGGACTTGCCT
>JBDHFX010000010.1:0-31608 GCA_039590215.1 Gemmatimonadota bacterium
CATCGATGCCGGCAAGCCGCCGCCGGGGTCGTTGGCGATCATCACGACCGGTAGCGGATGGAGCGTTCGCCACCACTGGACGGATAAATGAATGATCGGCACGTCGAGGAAGCCAACGATGCCGATCACCGCCGCGATCCGACCGACCTCGATGTCGCGACGGGCGAGTAGGCGAAACAGCATGTAGCCCATGTAGATGAGCCACAGGACAAACGTCGACGTCAAGCGGGCGTCCCACACCCACGGCTTGCCCCAGATCGGACTTCCCCAGAGCATGCCAGTAACCAACGTAAGAGTGCAAAACAGGAAACCGATCTCGGCCGCGCAGCGCGCGAAGATGTCCCACAGCTGAGTCCGCTGCCAGAGATACATGACGGAGGCGACAAAAACGACCGCGAAGGCGGAATACATGAGCCAGGCCGATGGGACGTGGATGTAAAAGATTTTCTGTGGGTAACCCTGGATCGACTCGAGCGGTACCCACCAAAACACGAGCGCGAAGGTCGCCACCATCATCCCCACCGCCAACCAACCGATCCATGGCCGTGCATGCAGCAGGACGTGGTACGTACGACCGTCGAGCGTTGTCCAGAATTGGCGCCACGAACGTGGCCACCACTTCTTGATCGACGCGATCATTCGGTAATCACGTATTCAAAGGTCATCGTGCACACGGTCCCGAATATCACGTCAAACGCGACCGCCAGACCAACCCAGTCCCAGTACGCGGTCCCGTCCCCGGTCATGAGCTGTTGGCTGGCGCCGGCGCCAGCCAGCAGGATCGGCACGCTGAGCGGGAACAGCAACACCGGCAACAGGAGTTGCCCGGCCGTCGTATGGGCGGCGATCGCGGCGAAGAACGTCCCCAGCGCTGCGTAGCCGATCGTCACGATGACCATAACGAGCGTCAGCTTGGGCCATACGCCACCGAGTTGAAGATCGTAGAGCATCGACGCCGCTGGCACCAACACGCACTCGATCGCCAACAGGAAGAGCGTCGCACCGACCCACTTGCCGATAAACAGGGCGCCCCGATCGACCGGCGTCAGAAGCAGCCCCTGCAGCGCCCCGTTTCTCTCTTCCTGGGCGAACCATCGCTGGAACCCGATCGCGCCGGCAAACAGCAGACTGACCCACAGGGCGCCGGGTCCAAGGCGCGATAGATCTTCTGGGGTCGGATCTCCCGCAAAAACGAAGACCACCACGACAAGCACGGCAAAGATCGCCATCGTCGCCAGGTTCTCGACGCGACGCGCTTCGAGTCGAACGTCCTTGGCGATGATCGCAACGGCGGACTTGAGACCGGTCATTCCGTCTTCGCCACGGCGCGGGCGTACCGATCAGCCAACTCACCCTCGGCGAGCGTGCTCCACTCGCCGGCGTCGGCCACCCTCCCGGCTACGAGAACGAGGTAGTGGGTGACCGCTGCCGGTACGCGAGCCAGATCGTGGGTGGTGAGCACGATCGCTCGTCCAGCAGATCGCAACCGGCCAAGCGCGACGCCGAGCCGCGAAGCCGCGTGCGGATCGAGTCCGGCGTACGGCTCATCGAGCAGCAGGATGCGGGGATCGTGCAGCGCCGACCGGGCGATCGACAGCCGTTGGGCCTGACCGCGCGACAGCGTTCCTGCCCGGCGGTCGCTGATGTTGCTGAGCTCGGCGTCCTCTAACGCCTGCCGAGCGCTCCGTTCGGGATCTTTGACGCCGTACAGGGTGGCGTAAAACACGAGGTTCTCGAACGCGGACAGACCATCGTAGAGAAACGTCGCGTGGGACACCACGCCGACCTCCACCTGCCGTTCGGCGGGCGCTGCCAACCAATCATCGCCGGTAAGGAGAACGGTGCCTGATGACGGGCGCGCGAGCCTGGCGAGTGTTCGGACGAGCGTGGTCTTGCCGGCGCCGTTCGGCCCCACGATGACGAGAAAATCGCCCGCTGCCATCGAAAACGAGACCTCGTCGAGCGCGAACAGCGACCCGAAATGTCGAGACACGCCGACCACCTCAAGCAGCGGTACGCCTCGGGTTGGCTCTCGGTTCAGGACCGCGGCTATGGACCTAGCGTGGTGAGGTCGCCCTCGGCCTGGTACTTGGATGGACACTTGGTGAGGAGCGTTTCGGCGTGGAAGGTGCCTTCAGCATCGAGCTGCCCCTCGACGACGACTTGAATCCCCGGGCGGAAGATGTCGGGCACCGTGCCCGCGTAGACGACCGGCACCTGAGCCGAACCGCCTCCGGAGTCGGCGGCACTTTGGATCGCGAAATGGACCTGCCGAGCGTCATCGTCCTGGACGATCGACCCCTCTACGATGTCACCTGAGATCCGGATCCGACCGTCGGTGTTGGCAACCGCGAGCAGCTCGTCCACTTCGTAGTAGTAGGTGAGATTCTGACGAGTTCCCTGAAACACCAGGTAGGTCAGCGCGGCGCCAACCAGCACAATCGCGATGGCCAACTTGCTAAATGACGTGCTTCCTCTCTTCATTATTCGTTCTCCTCGAGCTCTTTATCGAGCCGCTCCAAGTATGGAGCCGGTGGCGGCTCTGGGGTTATTCGGCTGCCGTCTTCGCGCCGCCAACGACGAGCGGCGAACACCAACATGGTAGCACCAGCTACCACCGCCAAAAACGGCAGCACGTACGCTGCAAGGCTAAACCCGCTTTTGGGAGGCGTCAACAGAATCCACTCACCGTACCGGGCGATGAAATACTCCCGGACCTCGTCATCAGAGTGCCCCTGGGCGATCAGCTCGCGCACCCGGCGTTTCATATCCTCCGCCATAAACGACCGCGACTGTCGAATCGACTGGCTGCGGCAGACCGGACACTTGAACTCGCTCTCGAGCGATCGAGCGCGAGACTCCTGCTCGGGGGTCAGCTCGATCGCGCTCCCGCCAGCCTCGGTCAACCGCTCCTCCGGCGTGACAGCATCTTGGGTGGCTCGCGCCGGGACCACCGATAGAACCCCGGCCATCACGATCGACGTTAGCACGATCGATCTCACGGCTGGTCACCTCCGAACGGGGTCACGGTCGTCGGATCGCCGGACGCGTCCCCCACCTGACCAAGTTTCAGCGCTGTCACTTGCCGATCGAGCTCGGCACTCGACACCGGGCCGATGTGCTTCGACAGAATTCGACCATCGGGAGCGATGAAAAAAGTCTCCGGTACACCGAACAGACCGTAATCGATCGCCACCGAGCCGTCTACGTCGGCCGCCAGCAAGTACGTTTTTCCGTACCGCTCGATGAACGCCTTGGCCGCAGCCTCTCTGTCGTTGACCGCGACCCCCATGAACGCCACCTCGGGACCGTGCCGCTGCCAGCCGGCCTCGAGAACGGCGGCCTCCGCGCGACACGACAAACACCACGATGCCCAGAAGTTCACGACTACCGGTCGGCCCTGAAAATCAGCCAGAACGAGGTTGGAATCGGGTGCGCTGTAGTACGGGATCTCGAATGGCGGCGCGGCGTGGCCGACGAGCGGGGAAGCAAGCGTCGGCTGGCGTGACAGTGCGTAGGCGAAGAGCGCCACTATGCCCCCCAGAAGTGCGATGAAAGCGAATCGCTTCATGGGTTCAATCTCGGCCTTGAGCGCGAGACCCGCCAACCCGGTGCCGGCCCACGAGCAACCCCGGGCGGCGTCGCTTTCGAGACCGAGGTGCTTGGCCCTATACTGGCATCGGTGCGGCACGGGTACTGCCGTATGAAAGGTCGGAGACAAGACGTGTTCAATCAGGCCAAGGGTCACACCCCAGAAACGGTCAACGACGAGCGCTCTGATTCTGCGATCGAGCTGATCGGAGTGCGCAAACAGTTTGGCGATCTCGTAGCCGTCGACGAGCTCGACCTGGCCGTGCCACGTGGCGCGACCTACGGTCTTCTCGGACCCAACGGGGCCGGCAAGACGACGACGATTCGGCTGCTGCTCAGAATCCTCGAGCCCGACGCCGGCGAGCTTCGTGTCTTTGGCCAACCGGTGCGCCGCAACTTGCTCGACCGGGTCGGCTATCTGCCTGAGGAGCGCGGCCTTTACCGCAGCATGAACATTCGCACGATGCTGTCGTTCCTGGCCGAGCTCAAGGGCGTCTCGCCACGCGAATCTGCGCCTCGGATCGAAGCCTGGCTCGAGCGGTTTGGTCTCGAAGACCGCGGTGACGACAAAGTCCAGGACTTCTCCAAGGGAATGCAGCAGAAACTGCAGTTCATAGCCGCGGTGCTCCATGAGCCGGATGTCGTCGTGTTGGACGAGCCGTTCAGTGGGCTCGATCCGATCAACCAGCGAGTGCTCAAGGAAGTCATTGCCGATATCCGGCAAACCGGCCGCACGATTTTGGCACGGGGGCACACACGTGGCATTGACTTTGGATGGCGTTGGTCGCGTCGACACGTCGACCCTTGTCGAGAAGCTCGAGGCGATGAGCTCGGTGACTCGAGTTTTGGCCGACGGGAACGATCTCGAGGTCACCCTCAAAGACAACGCTGGCTCGAACGATTTCCTCGCATCGTTGGTCTCCAACGGAATCCGACTCCAGCGCTTTGCGCGCGTTGAACCATCACTCCAACAGATCTTTATCGAGCGGGTTGGCGTCGACCCCGAGACCGGTACCCGGGCCGATGTCTAGAACGTGGGCCATCATCCGACGTGAGTTTCTCGTTTTCGCGAAGAGCAAGGCGTACATCATCGGCACGCTGTTTGGACCGGTCATGATCGGCCTGTTCTTCGTGTTGCCGATCTACTTCCTGAGTGGGGGCGCCGAGCGGACGATCGCGATCGTGGATACCACCGGTCTCGGGATCGGCGAGCACGTCTCGGAGGCGCTGTTCTCGGATCCAGGAGTTGGCGGGACTGCACGCTCCCGAACGCTGTACACGACTCAGGTTATCGACCTTTCGATACCAGCCAGCGTGAGGGGCCTGGCGCTGGCTGGTCCCGGCTCGGTCCTCGGGTCGCTGAAGCAGTCCGTCGAAGCAAAGACGATCGACGGGTACCTGTGGCTGCCAAACGGTCTACTGGATGGCGCCAAGGTCCAATACGAAGGCAACAACGCGACCAATTTCGGCGAGATGAGCGAGATACGGGCGGCCGTTCAGCGCGCGGTCCAACGCACCCGATTGGAGGTCGCGGGCATCGATCCCGACGCAGTCGGCGAAGCCTTCGAGCAGGTCAAGTTCGAGGCCAAGAAGGCTGGCGACACCACTCGTGGGTCGACCGGCTCGCTGGTCGTACTAGGCCAGTTGATGGGTTTCGTGATCTACTTCTTGGTGATTATCTACGGCTACGCGGTGGCGCGGAGCGTTCAGGAGGAGAAGAAGGATCGCATCGTGGAGATCCTTCTCAGCTCGATCAAACCGGAGAACCTCATGACCGGCAAGGTGCTCGGCATCGCCGCCGCGGGGCTGCTTCAGGTCACGGTGTGGGCCGTCGTTGCCGGTCTCGCGTTGACGTTAGGCCGAGGATTCCTCCAACAGTTCGAGGGAATTGGATTTGAGCTGCCGCAAGTCCCGTTATGGGTGGGCTTGATCTTCTTGTTCTATTTCGCCGGTGGTTTCTTCCTGTACGCCAGCATGTACGCCGCAGTGGGTGCAGCGTCAACCTCCGATCAGGAGGTCCAGCAGATGCAGTTGCCGTTGATCATGCCCCTCATGATGGGGTTTTTTATAGCCTTTGCGGTTCTAAACGACCCGGATGGCCCGACCTCGGTTACGGGATCCTTGATCCCCTTCACGTCGCCGGTCGTAATGCCGATCCGGGCGACGATGGTGAACGTGTCAGGCATGGAGTTGGCCACATCGATGCTGTTCCTGGCCTTTACCTGTGTCGCGTTTCTCTGGATCGGCAGTCGCGTGTACCGGGTGTCGATTCTGGCGACGGGAAAGCGCCCGACACCGCGCCAGCTCTGGCGCTGGATGCTGACTGGCTAGGCCGCTACTCGCCTCGCAACCGTCCCACGCTCGCTTCGTCACCCATGACCACCAACGCGTCCCCGCGTTTCAGAACCGTTTCGGCGCGCGGCGCGATCCGCTGCTCGCGACCGCTCATATCCATACGCTCTATGGCGATGACGCTGACGCCGAACTGCTGCCGCAGCTGGACCTCCTGAAGCGACTTGCCGACCATCTTGGTCGGCACCGCTACCTTCGCCATCTGCTCCTCGGCCGGCAGCTCGAAGTAGTCGAATCCGGTTCCCTCGACGGTTCGCATCTTGGCCAGCAGCGCGTTGCGGCGCAGGATCTCGCGGTCAAACGCTCCCAGCACGCCGCGCCGCGTCACGATCCCGACGAATCGCCCATCGACTTCGTTGTCGATGACCGGGAGTTGCCCCAGGTCCCGCAGCCACAACTTTTCGTTCACTTCGACGAGCGAGGTCTCCGGTGTGACGACCGGGATCTCAGAAACCAGATCGGCGGCGATCACCAGCGGCCGCATCTGCTCTTCGTTCAGGAACCGTTTGACCTCATGCAACTCGACGATGCCGACAAAGCGCCCGTCCTCGTCACCGATGTAGAGCTGAAGCCAGCGCGATTCATGAAAGATCTCGACCAATCTCTCGAGCGGTAGATCCTGTGGGTGGAGCTCGACGTTGGGGAGCATGATGTCGCGCACCGACAGGGATCGCATGAGTCGTTCCTGTGGCGTTCCCTCCCATTCCATCCCGCGGCGTCGGAGCTCTTCGGTGTAGATCGAAGTCGGACGGAGCGCTTGCGATGTCCAGTACGCCATGACCGCAGTCAGCATGAGCGGCAGAACGATGGCGTAGTTCTGGGTCAGCTCGAAGATCATGATGATCGCCAAGAACGGCGCGTGTGTCGTTCCGGCGACCAACCCGCTCATCCCGGCCAGCGCGTAGGCTCCGGCAGCCCCCGTCTGGCCTGGGAGCCAAGTGTGCAGTGCACTGCCGAAGACGCCTCCCAGCATCGCTCCCAGGAACATCGTCGGCGTGAAGATCCCGCCCGAACCGCCGGACGCGAGCGTGGCCGAGGTGGCGATCATCTTTACGAAAAACAGGGTCGCCATGAGCGCCAGACTCAGCTGACCGGCGAGCACCAGGTTTATTGGCAAATAACCGTTGCCGAGCACAAACGGCCAAGCGGCGGCGAGCAGCCCGATGACCGCACCACCGAGCGTCATGCGTGCCAATTGCGAAAGCTCCACGCGATCCCACAAACGGTACATGCGCTCCATCGCGATCTGGAACAACACGGCAGCCAATCCGGCGAGAAAACCGAGCACCAGGTACGGCACGATCTCCCAAACCGACACCATCGCGTATTCCGATCCTGGCGGGTAGATCGGACCGGGCCCATGGAAGAAACGCGTCACCAGAGTCGAGATCGCAGCCGCGATAATCGCCGGACCGAAAAACAGCATGTTGAAAGAGCCGATGATGACTTCCATGACGAACAACGTGGCACCGATCGGGGTGTTGTACGCCGCCGCGAAACCGGCTGCAATGCCGGCAGCCATCAAGATGCGAACGCGATCCTCTGAGAACCGAAACGAACGGCCGACACGGGAGCCGATCGCCGCCGCGATTTGACCCATCGGCCCCTCACGACCGAGGGCGCCACCCGAAGAGAGCGTCATCAGCGACGACGCGGCTCGCTCGAGCGCCGAAGACAGTTGAATCGTCTGCCCCCCGATCGAGATGACCTCGAGGATCTCGGGGAACCCCTTCTTGTCCCGCCGCAACCGGGAAAAGAAGATCGCCAGGGTCGCGGCCGCGCCAGCACCGAGAATCGGGACGCCGATCCGGTAGAAGCGTGGCGCTCCGAGCGCCGCCACGATCAGCTCGTCAGGCCGACCCCAGAGCAACCAGACCGCCATGTCGAACAACCACCGGAAAGCCGCGCCGGCGAGCCCCCCGAGAAGCCCGACCATGCAGACGGCGATAAAAAACAGCGCGTTTTCGTTGCCGGCGAACTGTGCCCGGAGGCGGCGAACGAAGAGTTGAACTGGGAGCCCGACCGCGTTGGGGAAGGACAGCTTCACGCACTACGATAGCGAACGTGCGCTAGAGAACGCTACGGTGTGGTGCGAGCGCCTTGTTTGTGTCGTTGGTAGTACCGGCGGGCTTTGACGCGGTTTCCGCAGTCACCCATCTTGCACCAGCGACGGCTATGATTGCGGCTGGAGTCGACGAACAGCCACGCACAATTGTCGCCGTCACACTCCTCGATCCTTTCGAGGATGTCGGAACTCAGGATGTCCGCTGCGTCGCGGACAATCGGCCAGAGCACGCGATCGAGTGCGCACTCACCACCGACGAAGTCCCACTCGAAGCGGTCGCCGCTCGGTGTGAGCTTGAGATTCGCCATCGCGGCTGACAGCTCGCAGTCGAGGATCGCCAAATCCCCGCCAACCGGCTCTTTGCCCTGGCGGAGCGACCGGAGAATCCGGAACAAGCCCTCGCGGAGTTTGATCGCCCGGTCGAACACCTCGTCCGCCGCCTTGGGTCTTTCCGACGCCTCCGCCAAGAGGCCGGCCGTCTGGTCAGCCGTCAGCAAACCCTCTGCTGCGCCCCATTTAACCACATCTGAATAGCTCTCAAGCCAATCAGGCGGCCCGTTTCGCTCCTGACCCTCCGTGTTGATGAAATCGAGGCTTAGCCGCTTACCGACCTGTGGGCGATGCTCGAAATTTTTCATACTAACCATCAAAACATCCTTGACAGGTTAGGCTTGTCGGTGTACAATATCACCGTCAAACTAATTTTAGCCGGTTAGAGGGTTCCCGTCAAGAGTCGGAGCCCCCGGGCCACGGAAAAAGGAGGTCCCCAAATGCTGGGATGGCTTCGGATATCGAACGGAGAAAAGCAGGTCAACGGCGCTGGGCTGGGTTCCCGCGCCCGCTCCAGGCGGCCCCGGCCGTCTCTAGAGATAGCCAACCTGCGCTTTCCGCTCTTCCCAATCGGTGAGCAGCGCCCGAACCGCAGGGCGCATCGAGCAATCCTCGACGCCGAGAGCATGCCCCGATCGACGTTCCTCCCGCCACCACCGGCATGAGAACCCCCTCACGTCCCGTGGTCGCGGTAGCCACCGCCTGCGTGTTGTGGGGCCTGGCTTTTCTGTTCGCCAAGGTCGCGCTGGCCGAGCTGACCGTCGCGCACATGGTGCTCTATCGGTTCGTGATCGCCTCGGCGGTGCTCATCGGTGTCGCGGCTCGCGCTGGCAAGCTGCCGCGGCGACACGACGTGCCGCTGTTGCTGCTGACCGGACTGCTGTGCGTTCCGCTGACGATGCTGACCCAGTTCGCTGGTCTCGAGCGAACGAGCGTTGCCAGCGCGTCACTGGTCATCGGCGCCGGGCCACCGCTCATCGCGCTGGCTGCGTTTCTGGTCCACCGCGAACGGCTCGGAGCATGGGGCTGGGTGGCCGTTTTTCTGTCGACCGTTGGAGTCGGAGTCATGGTCGGGATGCCCGGTTCGGGTCACGACTGGACGGGCGATGCACTGGTGTTTCTGTCGATGTGCTTCGTCCCGCTATGGGTTTTGCTGAGCCTGCGCTTCGTCCACGCGTACTCGGCCACGTCGGCGACGGCTTTCGTCTTGATCGGCGGCACGCTGACGCTGGTACCGATCACGATCGGGTGGTTCGGCCTTCCGCCGATCGACATATCCGGCCAAGCCTGGGGCGCACTGCTCGTCCTGGCGATCGCGTGCACAGTGGCGCCGTTTCTGCTTTGGAACTGGGGCGTCGGCCGCATGGAAGCCGGGCGCGCTGGAGTGTTCATCAATCTGGAGCCGGTCGTCGGCGCGGCATCAGGCATGGCCTTGCTAGGCGAGTCGCTGACTTCGGGTGCACTCGCCGGCGGAGCCCTCATACTCGTCGCTTCCGGGATCGTCACCCGCAGCTAGAAGGACCTCCCCGCCAAGCCCCCATCTCGCCGCCGAGAATGCGATTGGTTGACTACCTCTGTTGTGGAGGGCGACCTTAGGGGTTGCGGACCGCTCGCCACTCCACCCTCACCATCACCGGTTGGAGGTTCCCCGTGGCCGAAACCGACCGCCACAAGACGCTCAGCCTGGCTCTCATCGTGTTCGGTCTGATCTTTATCGTTGGCATCTTTCCGATGACGAGGATCTGGCCCGAGGGGTGGCGCTGGGTTCCGAATCAACCCGAGTACGAAGTAATGATCATGGGTGTCTACGCGACGCTCGGGATCTTCATGTTGTTGGCGTCGCGCAACCCCGCTGAGCACCGCAGCTTGATTCTGTTCGCCGCTTGGTCCAGCATCGTCCACGCGTTGATCATGGCGTTTCAGGCGCTTGGCGATGAAGCGGATAGCGGCCACTTGTTGGGCGACGTGCCCGCGCTGGCACTGGTCGGAGTAGTGCTGCTGGCGCTAGCGCCAAAGAGAAAGCCCGCGTCCTAAAGGCAGAGGAGGAAAAAGGTGAACACGAAGCGACTTCTTGTGAGTTTTGTGGCGACCTACATTGTGTACAACATCCTCGGGTTCCTGATCCACTCGGTGTGGCTCGCAGACACCTACGCATCGCTCGCGGCCGTGTGGCGGCCCGAAGCCGAGATGACCTCGAAGATGTGGGTCTTCTTCGTCACCCGCGCGTTCTTCTGTTTCTTCTTCTGCTATATCTTCGCTCGTGGCTACGAGAACAAAGGGCTCGGAGAGGGACTCCGGTTCGGCGTGATCATCGCGTTGTTCTACACGCTTCCCGTGGCCTACGACTCGTACGTGATCTACCCGATCCCCTACAGCCTGGTGCTGCAGTGGCTCTTCAGCGGCCTGGTGGTCTCGATCATCCTCGGGATCGTCGTGGCGATGGTGTACAAACCGCGAGCGGCCGCCTAAGGCCCAGCTCAACTCACGCCTGCGTCTTTGATCAAGAGGCAGGTCGATCGTGAATGCATCGCAGAAGGTCACTCTCGAGCCCGCGCCGCTCGTGCGCGGGCTCGCGGTGATCGCGATCGGTCTCGTCGTGGCGAGCCTCGCTGTCCAAGTGTGGGGCTATCTGCTCCCCGTGGAGCACTACCACGGGGTAGTCCAGATGTTCGACCTCGACGCCGAAGTGAATCTCCCGACCTATTTCTCCTCGCTCCTGCTCGGTCTGGCTGCCTTCTTCTCGGTCGTGATCGGGAGCGTCGTTCGCGCTCGGGAAGACAGGTGGGGACTTCATTGGAGTGGACTCGCGGCGGTGTTTCTGTACCTGTCGATCGACGAGGCGCTGCAGCTGCACGAGCGCGTGATCGAGCCCGTGCGCTTGGCACTAGGACTCGGGGGTTGGCTGTACTTCGCTTGGATCGTTCCTGCGTCTGTCCTGTTGCTCGTTTTTCTGCTCGTTTACGCGCGCTTCTTCCGATCACAACCACCGTCACTTCGACGCGGGCTTCTGTGGGCCGGGCTTCTCTACGTTGGAGGTGCGATCGGTTTCGAGCTCGTGGGCGGCCGCCACTTTGAACTTTTTGGTCCGAATAACCTCGGCTACGTGGCGATCACGACCCTCGAGGAAGGCTTGGAGTTAGCTGGGACGGTGGTGTTGATCCACGCTCTCACGCAATACCTGATTCGTCTCGGGCCAACCTTCGAGCTCAAATCGAATCGTGGGTAACCACTGATGTACGATTGGCACCTTTACTTGATAAGAACTCGACACGACACATTGTATACGGGCATTGCCACGGATGTGGCTCGCCGACTGGTCGAGCACAAAGAGGTCGGTGGAAGCGGCGCGAAGTACTTGCGTTCGAAAGGACCCCTTCACCTTGCGTATCAAACGAAGATCGGGAGTCGCGCCCTTGCTCTCAAGGTGGAGCATCGTGTAAAGAAGTTGCCGAAGCAGAAAAAGGAGCAGATCGTCTCGGCAAGGCCGAGTGCCGAGGACCTTCTCGCAATGCTGGGCATTCGACCACGAGCGTGAAGGCATGGTGGCGTCCGCGAGGAGACCAGAATTGGACAAGAAGACAAGGGACGAGGCCACAGCGCGGGTGCGCGAGTTCTACGATGGACCCGCAGACACGATATACAAGACGACATGGGGAGAGAATCTCCATCTTGGCGTCCCACGGGTGGATGGGGGGACTCACCGCGAGGCGATTGAACACACTACCGAGCTGATGACTCGACATGCCGGGTTGAACGAGGACACTCGGGTGCTCGATCTGGGCTGCGGGTACGGAGGACCAGCCAGATTCCTCGCCTCGAGATTTCGGTGTCGAGTGACCGGACTGAACGTGAGCAGCGTAGAGACGGAAGAGGCCATTCGCCTGACGAAGGAGGCGAAACTCGATTCTCGAATATCCTACGACGTCGGTGACTTCCATGAGCTCCCCTACCCGGCAGCGTCTTTCGACGTCGTATGGAGTCAAGACTCTTTGATGTATGGTGCGGACAAGAGAAAGATCCTCGAAGAGACCCTTCGGGTGCTCAAGCCCGGTGGTTTGTTGGACTTTACCGATATTCTGGCGAGCCGCGATCTGGACCCAGATGATCGGGCTCGTCTCTATGAACGTGTTCGCACACCGGAAATGTGGGATACGGAGCGATATCTGTCGGAAATGCTGGATCTGGGTCTCAAGGTGCAACGAGTCGAAGATTGGTCGGAGCACGTGGCGGCGAACTACGCGTGGGCGGCACAGCAGGCGAGGGATAAGCACGACGAGTTGGTTTCAAAAATCGGCGCGGAGCTCGTACAAAGCACCCTCGATGGCCTGGCGTTTTGGGTCGATATGGCGGAGCGCGGTAAAGTGGGATGGGCATTGATTGTCGCCAAGAAGCCAACGTAGACAATACTCCGAGGCCAGGAGAGGTATGGACAAAGCGGAAGCGCTGGAAGTCTTGTCGGAAGAGATGGGGCGATATCGGAAGCATACCTACGACGAGTTGAAGGCGCTGATCGATCAGGGGGTCAACGCATACGAAACGAAAGCTGCCTCGGGCACGGCTTACCAGCTTGAGATCCAGGTCTACTGGGATGGGAAGGCGGGCCGTGACGTGAGAGTCATCGGAGCGATCGACGACGGTGGATGGCGGGCTTTTGTACCGCTGACGGACGACTTCATCCTGACCGCGGACGGCGAGTTTATCGGCGAGTAGCCTAACGTGGTGGGCGCTTCACGAACTGCCCGCGGCCGACCGAGCCGACGAACTCGCCATCCGAAGCCGCCAACTCACCGCGCACCCATACCCTAGTTGGCGCACCCACCGTCTCGAACCCCTCGTACACGTTGTAGTCACAGCGCGAGAAGTGGGTCTCTGCCGAGATCGTGTTGGAGGCCGTTGGGTCCCACAACACGAGGTCTGCATCCGAGCCAACCTCGATCGCACCTTTGCGAGGGTAGAGGCCGAAGATCTTGGCCGGATTCGTCGAGCACAGCTCGACCCAACGATTGACGCTGATCCGGCCTTTGCCAACGCCGTGCGTGTAGAGTAGCGGCAGCCGCTCCTGAAGCCCCATGAACCCGTTTGGAATCAGTCGGAAGTCGTCACGACCCATTTGTTTTTGCTCGGCGAAGCTGAACGCACAGTGGTCGGTTCCCATGACCGAGATCTCGTCGTCAGCTAACGCTTTCCACAGCACGTCCTGGTCCTTCTTCTTCCGCAGCGGTGGCGACAACACGTACTTGGCACCCTCGAAGTCGGGTAGGTCGTAAAGCGAGTCGTCCAGCAACAGGTATTGGGGGCACGTCTCGCCCCACACCGGCTCACCCCGCGCGCGTGCCGCGGCGATCCGCTCGACCGCGTCGTTGCACGTGACGTGCACGATGTAGACCTGCTGGTCAACGATCGCACCGAGATCGATCACCCGACCGGTCGCCTCGCCCTCAGCCCGCGGCGGCTGAGCGAGCGCGTGATAACGGGTACCGGTGTTGCCCTGCTCGGCGAACCGGTTGGCCAACAGGAGCTGAATGTCGCCGTTGACGGCATGCACATTGACGAACCCGCCGGCCGCTTTGGTCGCCTCCAGAATGTGGAAGATCTGCTCGTCGTTAACGTCGAAAACGCCCTTGTAGGCCATAAAGAGCTTGAACGATGTAATACCGTGGTCGCTAACGACCTTCGGAATCTCGCTGGCGATCCGATCGTCCCAATCGACGACCGCCATGTGAAACGAATAGTCGTGAGCCGCCTTGCCAGCGGATTTTTCGTGCCAGACGTCGAGCGTCTCGAGGAGCGACTCACCCTTGGCGGGGATCGCGAAGTCGATCAACCCGGTTGTCCCGCCCATGATTCCGGCGATCGTGCCACTCTCGAAATCGTCGATCGACACCGTCCCCATGAACGGTAGCGCCATGTGAACGTGGGGATCGACTCCGCCCGGGATAAGCAACTGGTCGGAGCCGTCGACGATTTCGTCTCCAGACTCGGCCGCCACATCTTGACCGACGGCGGCGATCTTCTCGCCGTCGATCCGGACGTTGGCGCGTTTTGTCTCCGTGGCGGTAACGACCTCCGCGTTTTGGATCAGGATCGCCATACGCTCAAGCTCCAACAAAAACCGGTCGTCGGCAACACGGCTTTCACGCTGTCGACGCGATGATCTCTACCAAAGTTTCCCAGTCGATGTTTCCGCCGCTGACGACGCACACGATGCGACCCGACCCGGCCCGCCCCGAAAGCGCCGCAGCGATCGCGGTGGCGGCGGCACCCTCGGCGATCACGTGGTTGCGTTCGAGAACCAGCTTGAGCGCTCGCGCGACCGCGTCGAGCCCCATCACGATCGAGTCGTCGATCACGCTCTGGACCAGCGGCCACATCTCGTCGAGGACGGTCTTGCCCCCGATCCCGTCGACAAAGCTCGGCACGTACTCAACCGCCTGTGGGTGACCTGCATCCAGCGACGGTTTTAGCGGTGCCGCGGTCTCGACCTCGCAGGCATAGACCTTGGCACCGGGAACAAGTGCCTTGACGGCGGTGCCGATGCCCGAGCTCAGCCCGCCGCCACCGTATGGGATCAGCACCGCCTCGACGTCCGGAAGGTCTTCGACGATCTCGAGCCCTATCGTGGCGTTGCCGGCGATGACCGCTGGATCGCTGACCGGGTGGATGAAAAGCCCGTCGACGCTGGGGAAGCGATGCTCGATGATGGCTTCCCACCACGCCTCGAACGGAGCCTTTACGATCTGGCCGCCCAAGCGCTCAATCGCCGCCAGCTTGGTGGCCGGTGCGTGATCGGGGACGACGACAGTGCACGGCACGTCCATTTGACGGGCGTTCCAAGCCACCCCCTGCGCCATGTTGCCCGCGCTGGCGGTGACAACGCCGTCTTGCAGCCGATCCTTCCCTGCCAACCGCATCGCGTTACCGGCCCCGCGCAACTTGAAAGACCCAATCGGTTGCAGGTTCTCGAGCTTCAGCCAGATCTCGGCCGGACCGTCGTCGATGTTCAGCCGAACCAGCGGCGTGCGCACGATCGCATCCGCGATCCGTTCGCGCGCGGCGCGGATCTCACCCAACGTCGGCGGTGCGACCGCCTGCACTGTCATCTCAGAGGTCGATCTCGCGCCCGCGGTCGGTGTCGAGCGCCTTTTGGTACGCGTGATACGCGGCGGCCAGGTCCTCGACGGCTACGCCGAGCGATTTGAACAGCGTGATCTGGTCCGGAGCGCTCCGACCTTTGATGCGACCCGACACGAGCTCCCCGATCTCGCCGACGATATGGTCGTCGTCAATCGCTCCTTCGGCCTTCGGGATTAGAAAATCACCGGCCTCGTTGAGCGCCGACTCGCGACAATCGACGAAGAGCCGGGAGCGGACGACAGCGCCCGTGTCGAGCTCACGGGCAGCAGGGAAACACGCGCCCACGGCGTTGATGTGGGCACCCGGCGACAGCCACTCGCCATACAACACCGGTTCGCGTGCCGACGTGGTCGTGCAAATCACGTCGGCTCCATCGACGGCTTCACGAGCGGAGAGCGCGACATCGATTCGGATATCACAGCGATCAGAGTGCTCGGCAGCGAACGCGCGAGCATGGTCTTCCGATCGACTGTAAACGACCGCTGCCGCGATCGGTCGCACCACTCGCATCGCATCCAGATGGCTCCCGGCCTGTACGCCGGAGCCAAGGATCGTCAACCGATCGGCGCCCTCACGCGCCAGCAGCCGGGTCGCGACGCCGCTGGCCGCCGCCGTGCGGATGGCGGTGATCGCACTGGCATCGACGATCGCCAGCGGCCGCCCGTGCTCCAACTCGAACAGCATCACCGCCCCCTGGTGGGAGTCGTATGGCGTCCCCTCGTTGTCTGGCATCACAGTCAAAATTTTGATGCCGCTGACCGGCGGCGATCTCGTGACCGCCGGCATCAACCCGAGTAGCCCGGCGCCGTTCGGAAACCGCACCAGCGAGCGCAACGGGTTGACCGATTCGTCTTGCGACAGCGCCGCCAGCGCGTGGGCGACAACATCGATGCATTCGTCCATCGGGAGAAGTGCTTCGACATCGCTTCCGCTTAGCGTTCGCACCTTCATTGTGGCTTCTTCAGTCCTCCAAAAATCTCGGCCAAGGTCGCCAGGTCGACGTTGCCACCCGACACGATAGACACGACCCGCGCGCCGTCGCTCAAGGCGATCCGCCCGGAGAGAATCGCCGCGGTTGCGGCCGCGCCTGAGCCCTCCACGATCAGCTTGCAACGCGTCAGAAGGAGTTCCATCGCCGCGGCGATTTCGGCCTCGCTCACGACAACAACGTCGTCCACCGCACGCTGGGCGATTTCGAGCGGCAGACGACCGACGAACGGTGGCGTCATGCCATCGGCCAGCGTCGGCTGGGGCCGCGGCACGGTCACTGGTCGACCCGCCTCGAGCGCCGGCCCGAGGCCCGGCCCAGCCTCCAGCTCAACCGCGATTACGCGCACCTCCGGTCGAAGTGCTTTCACCGCCGAAGCCACGCCACCCAACAACCCACCACCGCCGACCGGCACGACCACCACGTCGACGTCGGGAACGTCCTCGACGATCTCGAGCCCGGTCGTTCCCGCGCCAGCCAACACGACGGGGTCGTCAAATGGGTGCACAAACGTCGCGCCTCGAGCCTCGCGCTCCTCCTCGACACGATCAAACAGCGTAGCCCGATCGGCTTGAAGAATCGCCTCGGCTCCGTAGTCCTTTACCGCGTCGATCTTCGATTGCGGCGCGTCGGTTGGCATGACCACCGCGCACGGCGCGCCGACCTCGCGTGCCGCCCACGCAACTCCCTGAGCGTGATTGCCGGCCGAGGTCGTGATGAGACCGGCGCCCTGCTCGCCGGGGCTGAGCGACTCAATCTTGTTGAGGGCTCCCCGCGGTTTGAACGACCCGGTCTTTTGGAAAGACTCACATTTGAGGTGAAGTCGGACCCCGACACGATCGCCGAGCGTCGTGCTGGTCACGATCGGTGTGCGGTGCACGCGGCCCTTGATTCGCGCCGCCGCTGCTCGAATCTCGGTCAGCTCGATCAACTGATTAGGTGGCTTCGTCGATGATCTCGATGTGGTCGGGACGATTCGGGACGACGCACAGGAATTCAAACCGCTCGTTCCCCTCTACCTCATACCAGTGAGCCGTCCCGGCGGGGATATACACCACGCTTCCCGCCTCTACGTGAACCACGTCATCACCGATCCCAATCTGAGCCCGGCCTGCCAGCACGTACTGCTCGTGCTCAATGGTGTTGGTGTGGTTTGGCATCCCGCCGCCAGGTTCCATGATGAACCGCCGCAGCGCAAAGTTCGGTGCCTCATCGGGCCCGATTAAGACTTGGCACTGGGTACCAGTGCCCGCGCCTACCGGCTCAGAGGCGACGTCATTTGCGCGCTTGATGATCATTAATAGACGCTTGGAATGAGTCGCTTCGTCCGCGCGCTGTACTCCGTGTAATTGGCTCCCAGAGCGTCAACCAACGCCTTCTCCTCGACTCGAACGCGATACATGATGGCAGCGGTGACCGGCACGAGCAGCGCGGTCAGGGCGAGCC
Source organism: Gemmatimonadota bacterium (assembly GCA_039590215.1). Taxonomy (GTDB): domain Bacteria; phylum Gemmatimonadota; class Gemmatimonadetes; order JACCXV01; family JAHWKZ01; genus CAMYLR01. The sequence goes on from JBDHFX010000010.1 coordinate 17,907, forward strand.
AGTCACCAAACGCCAAACCGAAGCCGATAAATGCGATCAGCGCTCCGGTGTAGGATGGGTGTCGCAACCACCGATAGGGTCCACCCTGAACAACTTCGTGGCTCTGCTTAATGGAAACGTCGACCGTGAAGAAGCGGCCAAGCGTGAGGATCGACCACCACCGAATGATCACCCCCGGGGCGCGGCGGACGATGACCATCAACACCTCGCCGATTCCCCATGCCAGGAAGACGTACTGAAAAACCTGCTCCATCAGTAGAACAGGCTCTCACGCTTCTCGCCCGTGTAGTCGATGTACACGGTTTTCCACTCGCTGTAGAAATCGATCGCGGTTTTTCCCATCTCCCGCATGCCAACGCCGGTCGCCTTGGTGCCACCAAACGGCAGTTGCGCCTCACCACCCATGGTCGGCGAGTTGACGTGCGTGATGCCGGTGTCGATGCCGCGTATGAAGCGGAACGCGCGCGAGTTATCCGCGGTGTAGATCGACGACGTCAAGCCGTACTGGGTGTTGTTGCAGACCTCGAGCCCGGTTTCGAAGTCGGGTACGCGAATGATCGCTAGAACCGGTCCGAAGATCTCCTCCTGCGCGAGCCGGCTGTCGGGATCGACCCGATCGAACACCGTCGGCTGCACGAAGTATCCATCCGCGTGCTCGGGTCCGGTGAGCGCCTGGCCGCCGACCAAACATTCGGAGCCTTCTTGCTTGCCAATCTCGATGTATTCGAGCACGGTGTCGTACTGCGACTGGTCGACCGAGGGTCCCATGTCGGTCTCGCTGGCCATACCGTCGCCGATTACGATTCCCGAAGCGTATTCGACCACACGCGCGACGAACTCGTCGGCGATTTCGCCGACCACCACCGCCCGCGACGTGGCCGTACACCGCTGACCGGTCGAGCCAAACGCGCCCTGGACGGTGCCCTCAACCGCGAGCTCGAGATCGGCGTCCTCCAACACCAGTACGGGGTTCTTACCGCCCATCTCGCACTGCACCTTCTTCAAGCGTTGCGCCCCATCCACGTAGAGTCCCACCCCGATCTCATTGGAGCCGGTGAACGACAGCGCCTTAACCCGTGGGTCCTCGACGATCGTCTGCCCCACCTTCGAGCCGCTCCCGTAGATCAGATTCACGACACCTTTCGGGACGCCGGCCTCGACAAACATCCCGATCACTAACTCCGCCGTCTCTGGCGTCAACGAGGCGGGCTTGAAAACGACCGTGTTCCCCGCCACCAGCGCCGGGGCGATCTTCCACCCTGGGATCGCTACCGGGAAGTTCCACGGCGTGATCGCACCGACGACGCCGATCGGTTCGCGCACCGTGTAGGCGAATGTGTTGGCTAGCTCGGAAGGCATCGTGTCACCGTCGAGCCGCATTCCCTCGCCGGCCATGAACTCGAGGACGTTGAGTGTCTTCTGAACTTCGCCCCTGGCTTCGGGGAGGATTTTGCCCTCCTCGCGGGTCAGCGAACCGGCGAGCTCATCGGCGCGCTTGGTCATCAAGCGATGAACGCGAGAGATCAATCGACCGCGCTCCGGAGCTGGGGTTGCTCGCCATCCAGAGAGCGCCCGTTCGGCGGCGGAGATCGCCGCCTCGGTCTCGTCCTTCGAAGACAGCGGGAACTCGCCTATGACGTCATTCGTATTGGCAGGGTTGACGTTGGGCGCCCAGTCACCGGTCTCGGTCTCCCGCCACTCGCCGTCGATGTAGTTCCGATAGCGACGCCTGGTGCTCATCACGACTCGGCCTCTCCAGCTTCCATGTTGGCGACGTTTCGGAAGCGCCATGACACCAGCAACAGGCTCAGCACGAGCAACACGTTGAGGTACACGACCGTCTCCAGCGTTTGCCATTCCAAGAGAAGCATCAGGAACATGGAGAACGTCTGGAGCAGCGCCGCCAGCATGAAGATGTACGACATCCCCCTGGGCTCGAGCCGAACCGCCAACATGCCGATCAGCATCACCGCCAGGACGGCGTACAACATCCAGGCCGCCACGCGGTCGGCGATCGCCAGCGGGCTCTCGAACTCACCCAAGAGATAGAAGTACAGCGCGAAGACTGGCACTGTGAGAAGTAGCGCTCCGGTACGGGGGCTCAAGCAGCTACCCTGGCTATCCGATGGCCGCGAAGCTGTCGTCGAGGATCTCCACCGCCCGATCGACATCGTCGCCGCCGATGTTTAGGCATGGCGCGACCCGCACGACGTTGCCGTAGAGCCCGCCCTTGCCGATCAGAAGGCCGCGCTTCTTCGTCTCTTCCATGAGCTGCACGATCTCCTTCACGGCCGGTTCCTTGGTCTGACGATCGGTTACCATCTCGATCCCCTGCATGAGCCCCATGCCGCGGACGTCGCCGATCAGCGCGTGCTTCTCCTGGAGCTTCTCCAAGCCGGCGCGCAAACGCTGCCCTTGAGTTTCGGCGTTCTCGACCAGGTTCTCCTCCTCGATCACTTGAACGGTCGCGCTCGACGCGGCGCACGCCACCGGGTTCCCACCAAACGTCGACAACGTCAGGCCCTCCCACTTGGCTGCGATGTCGGGCGTCGTCACTGTTACCCCCATCGGCATCCCGTTGGCGACGCCCTTGGCCATTGTCATGATGTCGGGTGTGACCCCGTAGTGCTCGATGCCCCACCACTTCCCACCCGTCCGGCCCCAACCGGTCTGAACCTCGTCGGCAATCAGCAGCCCCTCATGACGGCGCACGATCTCGGCCGCGATTTGAAAGTACTCCACGGGCGGCGTGATAAAGCCGCCGACGCCCAGGATCGGTTCAGCGATCATGCACGCGACCCGACCCGGGGTGGTGGTCTTGATCAACTCCTCCAGATCCTCGGCACACGCCACCCCGCACGATGGGTACTCGAGCTTGAGCGGGCAACGATAGCAGTAGGGCGCGAGCGCGTGCTTGATGCCGGAGATGTAGTCAACGCTTCGCCACGGCGCGTGCGCGGTCAACGTCACTGCCAACATCGAGCGACCCGCGTAGGCATGGCGCAAGGCAATCACGGCTTGGTTGCCGGTCGCCGCCTTGGCCAGCATGATCGCCGTCTCGTCGGCCTCAGTGCCGCTATTGGTAAAGAACGTCTTGGACAGATCGCCGGGCGTGACTGAAGCGATCTTCTCAGCCAACTCGACGATCGGCCCGGTTGGGTAGAGCGTCGACGTATGAACGAGCGTTTCGGCCTGCTGCTGGATCGCTTGCGTGACGGTCGGGTGACAGTGACCGACCGAAACGGTCAGAATTCCGCCAAAGAAATCGAGGTACTCGTTGCCGTCATAGTCGTAAAGGAACTGGCCCCGCCCACGAGCCAACGGTAACGGTGTCTCGTAGTACCGTATGACCGCATCCCACAAATAGCGATCGTGGGCAGCGTTGATCTCTGCAGCGCGGTTGGCGGTCGCGATCGATCCGCCGTTGCTCGAATCCGTCATTTCTGCTCGCTTTCGTCGATGATCGTCACAGCAGCGCGGCGATCTCGTCGTACGTTTCCGGTCGCCGATCGCGGAAGAACTGCCACGTCTGACGAACTTCCTCGATTATGTCGAGGTCGAGGTCAGCAACGACGACGGCGTCGCGATCACGCGGTGCCTGAGCGATTATCTGCCCGCGCGGGTCGGCAAAGTACGACTTACCGTAAAACTCGCCGATGTCCCACGGGTTCTCGTGCCCAACGCGATTGATAGCGCCAATGAAATACCCGTTGGCGACCGCGTGAGCCGGCTGCTCCAACTCCCACAAGTACTCTGAGAGCCCTGCCACGGTGGCCGATGGGTTGAAAACGATCTCCGCGCCGTTCAGTCCCAGGATCCGCGCGCCTTCGGGAAAGTGACGATCGTAACAGATGTAGACGCCGACATTGCCGAACGCTGTCTCGAACACCGGATAGCCCAGGTTGCCAGGCTTGAAGAAGAACTTCTCCCAGAACCCTGGAGCGCAGTGCGGGATGTGATGTTTGCGGTACTTCCCGAGATACGACCCATCGGCGTCGTAGACGGCGGCGGTGTTGTAGTAGACCCCGGTGATCTCCTGTTCGTACACCGGGAGGACGAGCACCATCCCGTGCTCCCGCGCCTGGTCCGCGAACAGCTGGCAAGTCGGCCCATCAGGAACAGCCTCGGTGAGGCGGTACCACTTCGCGTCCTGGTCGGCGCAGAAGTACGGTCCGTAGAAGAGCTCCTGCAGACAGCACACCTGCACCCCGCGCTCGGCAGCCTCGGCTAGCAGGACCAGGTGCTTGTCGATCATCGCCTGCTTGATTTCGTCCATCGGCCGGCTGGCGTCACCATTAGGGATCGCCGCCTGGATCAAACCACCTTTGACCACTCTCGCCATGATGCCTCCATGAGGATATCGTCGTTCGTGCTATACCTGTAATCTTAGCTGGCACCCGGTCATCGTGCGACCAACCGCCTTGGCGAGCGGCGGTTATGAACGCCACCTGCTCGTTGAACGTTCTTGTTGGCGACACCAAACTCACATCCTCCACTCTGCATCCACGGGGTGATCATGCGAAAGGCATTGCGCGTAGCGGTCCCGGTCCTTCTGCTCGCCGGCACGGCAGCCCCGGCGTGGGCCCAACCCGAGCTGAGCGGCACACTGGTCGTGACCAACAAGGGCGACCACACGGCGACGATTCTAGACGCTGAATCAGGCACTGTGCTGGCCACATTGCCGACCGGTCGAGGACCTCATGAGGTCGCCGTCTCTCACGATGGCCGGTGGGCTGTCGCGACGAACTACGGCGTACGCGGGGCGCCGGGCAACTCGCTCACCGTATTCGACCTCGAGACGCTGGAGGTAAAGCGAACGATCGATCTTGGAGAGCATCAGCGGCCGCACGGGGCGGCATTCCTACCGGACGATTCCCTGCTAGCGGTGACCTCTGAGGCGAGTCAGGCGGTGTTGCTGGTGGACATCGCCAACGCTGTCGTCGTCGGAACGATGCCGACTCAACAGGCGGCGTCCCACATGCTCGCGCTGGTTCCCGACGGGAGCCGCATCTATACCACCAACATCCGCGACGGGACGCTCACCGAGCTCGACGTTGCCTCGCGAGCGTCGCTCCGCGTCATGCCGGTGGCCCCGGTTGTCGAGGGGCTAGCGGTGACACCCACCGGCGACGAAGTGTGGGTTGGCAGCAACGAGGATAAGACGGTGAGCGTGTTCAACGTCGAGAGAGGTGAAGTCGCTGCCGAGCTGGCGGGGTTTGGCTTCCCCTACCGAATCAGCATCACGCCCGATGGCGCGCTGGCAATCGTCGCCGACCCGGTCCGAAGCGAGGTCTGGTTGTTCGATGTCGCGACGCGCGAGGAGCGGGCGCGAGTATCGGTGTCTGACACTGCGGGCGCGGGGGAGTCACCTTCGCCCCAGGGGATCACGATTTCACGCGATGGCCAGGTCGCCTACGTTACGCTCGGCGGCCGCGATCAGGTCGCCGCGATCGACCTCGAAACGGCGTCGATCTTGGCCACCATGCCGACCGGCGCTGAACCAGACGGGATCGGGTACTCACCGCTGACGCGCTGAATCGCAATCCGTCGCGTTTAAACTGTACCGTTCTGCCGAAACGCCTCGATCTCGTCGGCACCGTAGCCGAGTTCGGCCAGTACCTCATCGGTGTGCTCCCCGAGTTCTGGTGGGCGAGTGCGAACCCAGCACGGTGACGCTGATAGCTTGACCGGCACGCCGACCAGTGGGAGCGGCCCACCGTCCGAGCCCATAACTTCCACGATCATCTCCCGTGCTTTGACCTCAGCCGAATCGAGAGCGTCGGGCACGCTCCGGATCTCGCCACACGGGATATCAGCGGCTGACAAGGCGGTGATCCACTCGGCCGTCGACCGGGCGCCGAAGATCGTCTCCAGCTTCGGGATGAGCTCGTCTCGGTGAACGTTGCGCTCGCCGTTGGTAGCGTAGCGCGGGTCGTCGATCCACTCTGGTTTGCCGATCGCTCCACACAGTCTTGCCCACTGGCGCTCGTTGCCGACTCCGATGTTGATCCATCCGTCCTTAGCAGCAAAGGTCTGGTAGGGAACGATCGACGGGTGCGCGTTGCCAAGCCGCGTGGGCTTCTTGCCGCCCGACCACCAGTTCTGCGCGTGGTAGGTCAGGAGCGACAGCAGGCCGTCGTGAAGGGCAACCTCGACGTGTTGCCCTTCGCCGGTTCGCGCCCGTTCGAGCAACGCCGCCAAGATCCCCTGAACGACCAGCAGTCCCGCGGTCTCGTCGCCAAGCGAGATCCCGACTCGGGTCGGCGGGCCCGCCGGATCGCCGGTCACATCCATGATGCCCGACTCGCCCTGCACGATCACGTCAAACGATGGCTTGTCGGCACCTGGGCCGTCGGCTCCGTAGCCGTTGATCACGGCGTAGATGATTCTCGGGTTTCGTTCGCGAACCGCGTCGTACGGGAAACCCAGTCGGTCGAGGACGCCAGGGCGAAAGTTCGAGATCACGACGTCGGCACGCGTGAGCATGCGCCATAGGACTTCTTTGCCGGCATCAGCCTTCAGATCCAGTGTGCAGCTGCGCTTGTTGCGGTTGACGGCGGTGAAGTAAGCGCTCGCTCCACCCGCGCCGGGGACCCATGGTGGTCCCCAACCGCGGGTGTCATCGCCGCCGTCGGGGTGTTCGATCTTCACGACGTCGGCGCCGTAGTCACCCAGGATCATCGTGGCGTAGGGCCCGGCCAAGATGCGGGTCAGGTCCACGACGCGAATAGTGTTAAGCGGCACTCGGCGTCTCCGCTGCGAAGTTCGACTGTCTGAATAAGCCCAGCAGCAAGTAGCTCACGAACGCGACCGCGAAGCCGACAAACCACGCGTAGGTGTAGATCGAATGAAAGACCGCCGGAATCTTGTCACTTGATACCCAACCGGCCGCCGCGAGGAAGCCAGGCACGTTCGGCGCCACCGCGAGCGCCAGGATCACCACCGTAGCCCACCGCCAGCCGTCGCCGTACCAGTAGGCGCCCTCTTCGGAGAACAGCGATGAGATGTCTAGGCGCTGGCGGCGCACGACCCAATAGTCAGCGATCATGATCCCGGCCACCGGCCCCAGCAACGCGCTGTAACCGATCAGCCAAGTGAAGATGTAGCCCTGGGTGGAGGCGATCAGCTTCCACGGCATGATCAGAATCCCGATGACGCCGGTGATGAGCGCGCCGACCCGGAACGAGATCCAGCGCGGTGCGATGTTGCTGAAACCAATCGCTGGCGCGACGACGTTTGCGGCGATGTTGGTCGTCAAGGTGGCGACCGCCAGCGCGGCCATCGAGACGATGACGACAACCGGCGTATCGAACCGCGACAACAACACGACCGGATCCCACGGCGCGGCTTCGACGACCAGGACATCCTTGAACTGGAGCGCGGCCGCGCAAGTGGCAGCAATGCCGATGAACGCGAACAGCGTCATGGTGGTCGGCAGCCCCAGGACCTGGCCCCATGTCTGGTCGGCCTGGCTTCTGGCGTAGCGGGTGAAATCGGGGATGTTGAGCGACAGAGTAGCCCAGAAGCCGACCATCGCGGTCAGGCCCGGTAGGAACAGGAGCCAGAAGCTCAGTTGGCCCCCGGCGGGCGTCGCCTCGCCGGTCAACGTCGGGCTCACCGCACCGCTGGCGTCTCTGAGTTGGGCCGCCACCGCACCCCCTGCGGAGCCTGGGGTGAGCGCCATCACTTCTCCGGTATAGGGCGTCCACTCTGCGTCACTCACCGCTGCACGCGCAGCTTCCGCGGTGGGTGCTGCCGCCAACCGAAACTCGCTGGCGCGCGGGCCACCGTCGTCCACCAGGCTCGTCAGCTGCACCTCGTGGTCTGTAACGATCAGCGACGGCTTCGAGAACTGCTGGCTGAACGACAACGCGTTTCCCAATCCGCCGGGTGAGGTGAACGTCCACGCCAAGAGCGCCAACCCGATCGCCAGCAGCATCGGCGCTCCCCACGCTTCGAGCCACTTGATCCGCTCGGTGCCCGACCAGGCGATCCACACGTTGAGTGCCCAGAAGGCCAGGAAGGAAACCAACTCCCAAACGTTGAGTCCCAGCCAGTCAATCGTCGGCGCGTTGCCAACTGCCGGCACGATGACGCGAGTCAGCGCGTACAGCGCGTGACCACCGATCCAAGTCTGGATGCCAAACCACCCACACGCGACCAACCCCCGGAGCAACGCTGGGACGTTGGCACCGAGGACTCCGAACGGCGCTCGCAAGAGCACCGGAAACGGCACGCCGTACTTCGTTCCCGCGTGGCCGTTGAGGATCATGGGCACCAGCACCACCGCGTTGCCGACGGCGATCGTCAGCAGCGCCTGCCACCACGTCATGCCGCTCGCGATCAGGCTCGATCCCAGCATGTAGGTCGGCACGCAGGCGCTCATCCCGATCCAGAGTGCCGCGATGTTCCAGCGCGACCAGCGCCGCTCGTCGAGCGTCGTCGGCAGCAAATCGTCGTTGGCGTAAGGGGAGGCTGCGAGGGCCGCACGGTCCATAGCGGATTTCTAACCCGCTAGAGGACGATCCGCAATCGTTGCACCGGCGAACGAGCATCTATGTATTACTTGTCATATCTGATTAACGAGCTGGTTGCTCGGCTGGACGTGTCGGGTTTCTCCTGACTTGACAGAATTCGACGTTTGGTTCAAAATTTGAACTACTAGTAAAATTTCTCAGGAGAACCCGATCGTGCCCGCAACCGGCACCGAGCCTAAACCGTCGCCCCGTATTCGCGAGAAACGACACCGCCGCCGAACGGAAATCCTCCACGCGGCGCTTCGAGCTTTCCGGGAAAAGGGCTACCACGCGACGACGCTCGATGATATCGCCAACCACTTGGGCGTCCGGAAGACCGCGCTGTATCACTACTTCCCGGACAAGGAATCGATTCTCTACCAGTGCCATCTGGACTCGCTGGCCGAGGTCGAGCGTTTTTCGAAAGAAGCACGTCGACTATATGCGACCGCGGCCGACCGACTGGCGTATATCATCCGCGAGCATGTCCGTGTCATGACCGAGACCCTCGAGGCGTCGCCGCTGGCGTTCGAGGTGACCGCGCTCTCCCCAGAACGACAGACGAAGATCATCACCGCCCGTGACCGGTACGAGCGACGAATACGCAGGATCATCAACGAAGGCATTAAGAGCGAGGAATTCCGCGTTGTCAACTCCAAGATCGCGGTATTTGGGATCCTCGGAGCGATCAACTGGATCGCTCAGTGGTACCGGCCGGAGGGCAGGGTCCACACACCCGAGCTTGGAGCTGAGTTCGCGGACCTGCTTGTGGGAGGCCTTACATGCAAGCAACAGAAGTAGAACGCCACTTCTCACCCCGTGAGAGCGATTCGTTCGCTTTCGAGGAGGTCGAGTACAGCAAGCAAAACGGAACCGCCCGCATCACGATAAACCGACCCGGGAATTACAACGCCTACTCGACGCGCACGCTCGAGGAGCTCGCGACCGCTTTCCGGGACGCCAGCTTCGACGATCGCGTAGGCGTCATCGTCTACACCGGCGCCGGTGATCGCGCCTTCTGTACCGGGGGTGACGTCAAGGAGTACGCGGCCAGCTACATCGCGACGCCACGAGACTACTGGAAGTACATGGCGCTTTTCCGAGCCTACATCGAGAGCATCCTCAATACCGGCAAGCCGGTGGTGGCGAGGCTGAACGGGATGGCCGTGGGTGGCGGCAACGAGAGTCAGCTCGCGTGCGACCTCACCGTCATGGCTCAACACACGTTCATCAAGCAAGTCGGCACGCACGTCGGCTCGGTTGCGTGCGGAGGTTCCACGCAGTGGTTGCCGCTGACGGTCGGTGATAAGCGTGCGCGTGAGATCTTGATGCTCAACGAACCGATCCCGGCGGTGAAAGCACGGGACTGGGGGCTCGTCAACTGGGTTGTGCCTTCGGTACGCCACGGTGACGAGTGGATCGACGAAGCGAGCCCGGGCGAGATCAAAAAGGCCCAGCACGACGACGACGGGTATGCGATCGATCTGAGTAAACTCGATGATTTCGTGGACGACCTAGCCCAAAAGCTGCTCGCGTCGTTCCCCGAGTGCACCCGCTACACGAAACAACAGGTCAATTTCTGGAAAGACCTCGCGTGGCATTCGACCGTCCGCCACGCCCAGGATTGGTTGGCGCTGCATTACGCCTCCTGGGAGCCGTTGGAAGGGATGCGGGCGTTCGTCGAGAAGCGAAACCCGCGGTACGACCTCCTGCGCGCGCGCGCGGCCGAGGGTCGGCCGTCGGAGACTCTGTGGGGGCCGCCACTGGGGACATGCGACGGCTGCGGCTCGAAGGACCTTCCATCGGAACATGAGTTTTGCGGTGTGTGCGGGAACCCGCTCTCGAAAGCCGGAGCGCTCGGCTGATGGCTTCGATCATCGAAACCAGCATCGACGGCGGTTTGGGCCGGCTCGTTCTGAACCATCCGCCGCTCAACATCTTGACTCAGCAGATGCTCACCGAGATGCGAGCCGCGTTACGAAGCCTCGAAGCGAGCCCCGCGGTGCGCGTGTTGCTCGTGTCGGCACGTGGCAAGCACTTCTCTGCGGGTGCCGACGTACAGGAGCACCTGCCGCCGCACTACCGACAGATGATCCCGGAGTTTCTCGAAACGATCGCCGCCATCGAGGCGGCGGGTTCGAGGTCGTGCAGGCGGCCGACATCGTCGTCGCTGCCGATGATGCATCGTTCGGGCAGCCAGAGATCGTGCTTGGTGTTTTCCCACCGGCGGCGTGCGTTCTGCTCCCGGAGCGTTGCGCCTCGGGTCTGGCCGCGGATCTGGTGCTTTCGGGGGCCGTGATCGGCGCCGTCGAGGCTCAGGAGCACGGTCTCATCCGGAAGATCGTACCCCGCGATGAGCTCGATCACGAAGCGACGGCGACCGCACAACGGATCGCCCGACACAGTCGTGCGGCGCTCGAGATCACAAAGCGCGCGCTTCGAAACGGCAGCACCCAGCGACACGCGGTGGCGTTTCGCGACGTCGGGGACATGTACGTCGACGAGCTCATGAGTACAGCGGACGCAATAGAAGGACTCCGCGCATTTCAAGAAAAGCGTCAGCCCGCGTGGAGCCATCAATGATCGGCTCAAGCCGCTCGCCAACCGTTCTCCCGGACTGGACCGGTCGCCCTCTCGACGAAGTTCTGGAGACATGTGAGGAGCTGCTCGAGGACACCGATTTCCCGACCGTGCGCCAGTGGCGTGAGAACGGCGGAAAAGTGATCGGCCACTTTCAGGTTTACTTCCCTGAAGAGATCGCCCACGCCGCCGGAATGCTGCCCTTCAAGGTCCGAGGCGCACCGATCGAGCCGGCGCAGGCCGACTCTCGGTTCGGTTCCTACCTGTGTTCGATCATCAAGACTTCGCTCGAGTTGGCGCTGAGTCAACGCGTCGAGCTCGACATGTTCGTCACTCACCCAATCTGCGATGCGGCGAGAAACCTGGCCGGGATCTGGGGACGCAACTTCCCCTATCCGTGTCAAATCCTGTACCTACCGCAGAACGCCAACTCGAATTATGCCATCGCATACCTGCGCGCTGAGTACGATCGGCTCAGGCGCGAGATCGAGGCGATCGTCGGCCGACGCATCACCGACGACGATCTGCGTCAATCAATCGCGGTGTTCAACGAGAATCGGGCTTTGCTGCGGGCGTTTTATGCGATCAAGCGCGAGAAGCCGTGGCTTCTATCGGCTGACGAAGCCTACGTACTGGTCGCGCTTGGCGGGCTCTTGCCGCGAGAGGAACACAACGCCTTGTTGCAAGCGGTGCTGCCGCTCATCGAAGAGCGCGAAGCCCACCCGCGAGATCGAATCCGGGTCGTGATCGAAGGCGGGTTCTGCGAGCAACTCCCACTCGACCTGGTACGTACCATCGCCAGGTCGTGTTACGTCGTCGACGATGATCTGCTCATCGGCCTGCGCTGGCTGACAGAGGATGTTCCACTGGACGGTGATCCGCTCCTCAATCTGGCCGATTGCTACATCGAGAAGTCCTCTTACAGCCCAGTCCAGCACGATCTTCGCAAACCAAAAGAAAACATGCTTCTAAAGCGCATCAAAGACGCTGACGCCGAGGCGGCGATCGTCATGTCCGCCAAGATGTGCGAACCTGGCCTCGAGGAGCAGGTCGCCTACGTGCGAACGCTGGATCGAGAGAACATTCCGTACTTCGTCAGCGAGTTCGAGGAGAGCATGACGAGTTTTGACAGCCTGGAGATCCAGCTCGAGACGTTTCTGGAAAACCTTCTGTTCGACTAGACGAGGATCCTCATGTCCCAGATGGCCACCGACACTTCGATCGTAGGGCGCGGTAATCAAGATGGCGCGCAACTGTTTCGCGAATGGTTTGAGGAGCTGGATCAGGCCGCCGAGAACGACGTCAGCGCGGCGTACGTGTTCGTTATGGGTAGCCTGACGGAGCTGCTGCGTGTGTTCGATCTCCCGATCGTTTTTCCCGAGATCAACTCCCTTCAGACGGCCGTTCGACGCGTCGCCCACGAGTACCTCAGCGAAGCCGAAGACTACGGCTATTCGCCCGACATCTGCGGCTACGTCAAAGCCGACGTCGCGGTCCAGCTCCGTGGCGGCGAGCATCCTATGGGACGAATACCCAAGCCCGCCATCGCGATCTGTACCAACGCCTGCAATACGTATATCAAGTGGGCCGAGATCTGGGAGCGAATGCACGACACCCGGGTCTTCACGTTGGACATTCCGGGTACCCGGGCCGCCGGCACACAGACGTGGCCGGGTGATCCCGATTTCGAGACCGATCGTCAATACGTCGCCGATCAGATCAAAGAGTTGATCGTTGTGTGCGAGGAGCAGACCGGGATCCGGTTCGACATCGACCGGCTGCGTGAGACGATGGGGCACGCGAACATCATGAACCGATCGTGGAAGCGCATTCTGGAGCTGAACCAGGCCTGTCCGGCGGTCTTCAACGCCCTGACTGACGGCACGATCTACCTGGGTGTCGCCAACGGGTTCCGCGGTACAGAGGCCGGCGCAACCTACTTCACCGATCTGGCCGACGAGATGGAGTACAAGGCCACCAACGGAATCGGAACGCTATCGGATGAGCAGTACCGATTGCTTTTCGTCGGCGTTCCGTGCTACCCGATTTTCCGCCGATTCAATGAGTTGTTCACCGAGTGGGGTGGGACGTTTGTCAATTCGACTTACCTGTGGTTTGCGTCTGGCGGCTCGAACCTCGGTTTCCAATACGATCTTGAGCGGCCGCTGGACAGTTTGGCGGAGGGGGTGTTGATCAGCGTACGCAACGCAATGGACAGCATGTTCTTCCAGAACTTGGTTCTCAGCGAGATGATCGACGACTACCAAGCGGACGGGGTCGTGTTCCACCCGATCAAGAGCTGCCGGACGGTCTCGACGGGGCTGGCTGACAACCGGCGGGCACTCATGGAAAGCCGAGATACCGCAAGTCTCTTTTTGGAGTCGGACATGATGGATCGACGCGTCGTCTCCGAAGCGCAGCTCAAGAACCGGATCGATGCCTTCTTTGAAGGACTGGCAACTCGCAGGAAGCGGGCGTCCATCGAGCACGGTGAAACTCTTCAGCCGAAGTAGAGGTTTGGATGGCATACGCAGCTGGAGTTGACGTCGGTTCCACTCAGACGAAGGCCGTGATCATCGATGAGGCTGGGCGCATCGTCGGCCGCT
>JBDHFX010000011.1:0-37912 GCA_039590215.1 Gemmatimonadota bacterium
CGGCGCGACCACTAAGCGGGGACTATTGACCGGTCCGCTGCGGTCGCGGTTCGAGCACGCTGCCCGACTCGATTTCTACACTCCCGAGGAGTTGGCGCAGATCGTCGAGCGGTCAGCCCGGATCCTCGACGTCACCATCGATTCTGATGGGGTCACCGTTATCGCCCAGCGTTCGCGAGGCACGGCGCGGGTCGCCAATCGATTGCTCAAGTGGGGGCGCGACTTCGCGCTCGTCAAAGGTGACGGTCGGATCAGCGGTGAGATAGCGGGTGCCGCACTGGCGGCACTCGACGTTGACGACGTCGGCCTCGACGAGATGGACACCCGGATCTTGACCGCGCTGATCGAGAAGTTCGGTGGCGGGCCCGTAGGGGTGAGCTCGCTGGCCGTGGCGGTTGGAGAGGACGCCGACACCCTCGAGGAAGTACATGAGCCGTTTCTGATCCAGAGCGGGTTTTTGCATCGCACGCCCCGTGGCCGAGTGGCGACCACGCGCGCGTACACACACCTTGGAATCGCCGGTTCGCCGCCTAGCCCCGACAATCCGCAAGAACATCTCTTCGACAGCTGAACGGTTGACCCGGGTCTGATTTAGATCGATGGCGCGCACGTCCCCGCCGACCGGAACCGTCACCTTCCTCTTCACCGACATCGAGGGCAGCACCCGCTTGTGGGAGCAGGACGCTGCCGGCATGGAAGTGGCGCTCGCCAATCACGACGCGATTCTGCGCCGGGCCATCGAAACCCACGCCGGACACATCTTCAAGACGATCGGAGACGCTTTCTGCACCGCGTTCTCGACACCGTCCGATGCGTTGGCTCAACGGGATCTCGAATCTCAGACCGCTCGGGCGGGCCGCGAGATGCGCGTTCGGATGGCGCTCCATACGGGTCAGCCCGAGCACCGCGACGGGGACTACTTCGGTCGCGATCTGAATCGTGTCGCCCGACTGGTGTCGATCGGACATGGCGGCCAGGTGTTGGTTTCTGGGCTCACCCACGATCTGATCGGCGACCAGGTGCCCACAAGCGCGGGATTCCTAGATCTCGGCGAGCACCAGCTGCGGGACCTCGAGCGCCCAGAGCGAGTGTTCCAGCTCGTGCACGCCGAGCTATCGACCGACTTTCCGCCGCTCGAGTCACCTGAAAAACCGCGCCACAACCTCCCGCGGCGGCTGACACGATTCGTCGGTCGCGAGCGCGCGATCGAGACGGTGAAAGAATTGGTTGAACAACATCGAATGGTGACCCTCACGGGACTCGGCGGCACCGGAAAGACTCGCCTCGCGACTCGGGTGGCGCGCGGGCTCTTGGACCGGTTCGAGGACGGCGTCTGGTTGGTTGAGCTGGGTGCCGTGACCGACCCGGCGCGAGTTCCACAAGCGGTCGCTTCGGCGGTCGGGATCCGAGAAGCCGGTGGGCGACCGCTGCTCGAAACGCTGACTAGTTGGCTGAGATCGAAGCACATGTTGCTGCTTCTCGACAACTGCGAGCACGCAGCGAAAGCGTGTGCTGATCTCGCGGCGTTACTGCTTCACTCCAGTCCGGCGGGCACATCGACGGCACGGGGGTTGGGCACCCGGATCCTAGCGACCAGCCGTGAGAGTCTTGGGCTCGAAGGCGAGCAAGTCTGGCGGGTGCCCGTGCTCGACACGCCGAACCCCGATGAGTTGCCGTCGACCGCCGTCGTCGAGGCCGCTCAGGCGTTTGATGCCGTGCAGCTGTTTGTCGATCGCGCGCGGTTGGCGCGCAGTGACTTCGCGGTCACCGAAGCAAACGCCACCACCGTCGCAAGGCTGTGTCACAGGTTGGATGGCATCCCGCTCGCGATTGAGCTCGCGGCCGCGCGGATGGCGGTGCTATCGGCCGACGAGATCATGGATCGTCTCGACGATCGGTTTCGGTTGTTGCGCAGTCGCTCGAAAACGGAGGGCGCGAGACACGACACGTTGGAGGCGACGATAGAGTGGAGCTACGAGCTCCTGGAATCCGACGAGCAAGCGCTGTTTCGTAGCTTGTCGGTGTTCGCCGGTGGTTGGACGTTGAACGCCGCGGAGAACGTTTGCCCACCGGCCGCCAACGTGATCGACTCACTGGGGGCGCTGGTCGACAAGTCGCTAGTGCTCGTTGAGCGTGAGCCGGCCGGAGAGTCCCGCTACCGGATGCTCGAAACGACTCGCGACTACGCTGCGCAACGGTTAGCGGAAACTGACAAGGTGAACGCAGTTCATGACCGTCACCTCAGTTGGTTCGCCGGGCTTACCGAGCGCGCTGAGGACGGGCTGAGCGGTCCCGACTCAGCGGACTGGATGGATCGCCTGCGGGCCGAGAATGACAACCTGCGCGCCGCGCTCGAGTGGAGCCTGGAGCACCAAGAGTGGGCCGCCTCAGCCCAGCGGATGGTCAGCACGTTGTGGCGCTACTGGCGTCGGGCAGGCACGCTGACCGAGGGGATCGAATGGGCCACGCGAGCGGTGGCGACCGGGAGCCCAGCCGACCTACGCGATCGTGGAAAGGCGCTGTACGGACTGAGCTCGCTGCTGTTCTTTCACGGTGCGTTGGCGCGCTCGCGAGAAGTGGCTGACCAGGCGCTTGCGCTCGGAGAAGCTGAGAACGATCCCGTGATCACGGTGCGTGCGCTGGCGGCCCAAGGACGGATCGACGTGACCGAAGGTGCGCTCGACACTTCGATCGAGCGGCACGAGCGCGCGCTGGCAATAGCGCGCGGCTTTGACGCCGCGTGGGCCTTGCGAGCGGTGTCGCTGCTCCTCGGGAACTTGGCCGAGGCGTACCGTGCACAGGGCGATCTCGAGCGTGCCCGGTCGCTCTATCTGGAAGGGCTCGAGCTCTCGCGTGTGCAGGGGAACCTCACCGCCGAGGACGTGCTTCATTTCAACTTGGGTCAGACCGAACTCGAATTGGGGGATACAGAGCAGGCGCGCGAGCATTACCGGGAGGGGCTGTCGCTGGCCGTCCAGGTCGGCAATCGACTGACGCGGATGTACGGGCTGGTCGGTCTCGCACAGGTGGCTTCCGTCGGGGGTGATTGCCGACGCGCTGCGTGCCTCTTTGGTGCCGCGGAGGCGTTGCGTGAGCCAATGGGCGCGGTGCTCGATGACGTCGATCGTGACCTATATGACCGTCATGTGGCGGCGACAAAGAGTGTGCTCGGCGACGAGTTGTTCGACGCCGCGTGGGCGAAGGGACGCGCGATGAATCTCGAGACCGCCAGTCAGCTCGCGCTCGACGGCTCGTGAGCACACTCCCGTAGACTCGCTCCGTAGTAGCGGCGCTCGAAGTAGAGGGCGACGTTCACCAACCCGATCAGGACCGGAACCTCAACGAGCGGCCCGATCACGGTAGCGAAGGCAACGCCCGACCCGACACCAAAGACAGCCACCGCGACCGCGATCGCCAACTCGAAGTCGTTGCTCGCGGCGGTCAATGAGATGGTGGCGTTCTCCGCATAGCCGGCCCGGATGCGACGGCTTCGGCCCGCAAAGAAGGTGACAAAAAACATAAACACGAAGTAGAGAGCGAGTGGAATCGCGATCCGCACCGCGTCGAGCGGCAACTGTACGATGATGTTGCCCTTGAGCGAGAACATCACCACGATCGTGAACAGCAGTGCCACGAGCGTTACCGGGCTGATCCTTGGAATGAAGACCCGCTCGTACCAATCGCGGCCGTTCCTCTTGACGAGCGTCAGCCGAGTCAGCACGCCCGCCAGGAAAGGAATCCCCAGGTAGATAAAGACGCTTTGTGCGATCTCTCCGATCGTGACGGCGACGATCGTCCCCTGCATGCCAAAGAGCGGCGGCAAGAGAGTGATGAAGACGTAGGCGTAGAAGCCGTAGAAGAGGACTTGAAAGATGGCGTTCAGTGCGACGAGGCCCGCGACGAGGTCGCGATCACCCCGCGCCAGGTCGTTCCAGACCAGAACCATGGCGATGCAGCGGGCGAGACCCACGAGGATCAGACCCACCGCGTACTCCGGCAGGTCGAACAGAAAGATCATCGCTAGAGCGAACATCACGATCGGCCCGACGACCCAATTCTGAAAGAGCGACAGGGCCAGCACCCGTTTGTGCTGGAAGACGGTCCCCAGCGCCTCGTAGCGCACCTTGGCCAGCGGCGGATACATCATCAGGATCAGCCCGATGGCGATGGGGACGTTGGTGGTGCCGACCTGAAAGCGGCTGATGAATGACTCGACTTCCGGGATCAGATACCCGAGGCCAACCCCCGCCCCTATGGCCAGGAAGATCCAGACCGTCAGGTAGCGATCCAGTAGCGAGAGTCGGCGTGCGATGCCTTCACTCATGCACGCATCGCTATCGCCTCCAGCCGGCGGCGAGACGTCTCCTCGAGAATCGTGCTCGCGCAAGAGGCGAAATCCAGCGCGCAGTCCATGCGCAGACGATAAAAGACCTGCTTGCCTCGCTTCTCGTCCTGCACGATCCCAGCCCCTCGGAGAAGGGCGAGGTGTTTGGAGACCGTCGATACATCCGAGCCGACCATCTCGGCCAGTTCGCAGACGCAGCGTTCTTCCCGACAGAGTTCCTCGACCAGAAAGAGGCGGGTCGGGTGGGCCAACACCTTGATTACTCGAGCCTGCGCGTCCAGCCGGCGCTTGGTCTGTCCTTCGAGCTTTCTCATACTTGGCATTTTAGCCAAATAACCAAATAAGTCCACCTCCAGACGGGACCCCGTTTTTGAGCGGTATATTGCCCGTCGGCGTATGCACTTCATCGTTTTGACCCCCGATCAAGCCGAGACCGCAGCCGAGCGGTACCGCGTGCACGACAATTCGCCGACTCGAATGGCGCGTCAGCTGGAGATCGTCGGCGACGTGGCGAAGCTCAGGTTGTGTCGCACGATACGGCGACTCGAACGACAGTTCGAGGTCGATCTCGGTGCGGTGTGTCAAAAGTTTCTCGAGACCCAGCAAGGACCGACGCCGGACGTTCAACGCAAGGTCATGGATTACGTCGCGCGGTGGCGGGAGTTGGGTGACGGTCGTCGTGATCTCGTTGTATCGGTTGATCGCGTGCGCCAAATCGGCCGATTGGCCGAGGGAGATCCGGAGTGGGCGAGCTCGCACGACTCCTGATCCTGTTCGGCCTGGTATGTATCGTGATCGGTGTCGTGTTTCTGTTGGGACCCAAGATCCCCGGAGCGGGAAAACTCCCTGGCGACATACTGATCCGTCGCGAAGAAACGACGATCTACATTCCGCTCGCCACATCGCTCATCGTTTCGATCGTTCTGACCCTGCTGCTCAACTTCCTGATACGCTAACAAGCGGTCGCGTCAATGTCTGAGGGCCGTGCAGTGTCGATGGACGCCTTCGACTACGAGCTGCCGTCCGAGCGGATCGCTCAGTACCCAGCGCCACATCGCGAAGAAAGTCGGTTGTTGATCGTCGATCGACAGACCGGCGGCTGGCGCGACGCCGAGTTCCCCGACCTGGTCGAGGCGTTAGCGCCCGGTGACCTGCTGGTCGTGAACGACACGCGTGTGTTTCCGGCGCGGCTGTTCGCTCTGAGGAGCTCGGGCGCCAAGGTGGAGCTGCTGTTGGCCAGGCCGCTGGACGACACGGATCCCGAGCGGGCGTCCGGGCGGACCTGGGAGGCGCTTGTAAGACCGGCGCGCAAGGCCCGGCCGGGCGAACGATTGACGCTTCTGTCGCGAGACGGCCGCCCGGCACCGGAAGCGTCGGCGGAGATCACCGGCACGCGTGAAGACTCCGGTATGCGTTCGCTCGAGCTCGATGTCCCGGCGCCGGCTTGGGAGTGGATCTCCGAACACGGACACGTTCCGTTACCGCCGTACATCGATCGTGATGATCAATCGAGCGATCGCGAACGATATCAAACCGTTTACGCAGCCCACCGAGGTGCGATCGCTGCGCCCACGGCCGGGCTCCACTTTACCTCCGGGTTGCTGAATCGCCTGAAGGATCGCGGCATCGAGAGCGCGACGCTCACCCTCCATGTTGGGCCGGGCACGTTTCGACCGGTGAGCGCCGAGCACGCTGAGGACCACACGATGGACGCCGAGTGGATCGACGTCCCCGACGCGACCGCCGATGCCGTGGCGCGAGCCCGCCAACGGGGCAACCGCGTGGTGGCGGTGGGAACGACCACCGTTCGGGCGCTCGAATCGTCCACCCGCCATGGCTGGACCGATCTCTTTATCCGGCCCGGACACGAGTTCCGATCCGTCGACGCGCTCATCACGAACTTTCACCTGCCTCGATCGACGTTGCTGTTGTTGGTGGCCGCGTTCGCCGGCACCGAGCTCATCCTCGATACGTATCGTCACGCCGTCGAGTCCGGCTACCGGTTCTACTCCTACGGCGACGCAATGCTGATCGTATAGCTTCGGCGTTCGTGGCGATAATCGAATTCATCGGCGCGGCCAAAGTTGTGACCGGCTCCAAGCACCTGTTGGAGGCTGCTGGACGCCGAATTCTGATCGACTGTGGTCTCTTTCAGGGCTCCAAAAAACTACGCCAGCGAAACTGGGAGCCGTTACCGTTCGACGCGGCTTCGATCGATGCGGTCGTGTTGACCCACGCGCATATCGACCACACCGGTTACCTGCCGCGGTTTCTCGGCCAAGGCTTCACCGGCGAGGTATACGCGACGCCGGCGACCGTCGACCTACTTCGTGTGCTGCTCGAGGACTCGGGTGGGCTCCAGGAGGAGGAGGCGCGTTACCGCAATCGCAAGAAAGCGACTTCGCATACGCCGGCGTTGCCACTCTACACAGCTGACGAGGGCCGCGCCGCCGCCAAGCGCGCAAAGCCGATCGCTCACGGCGAGCCGATCGACCTCGGCAACGGTCTCACCGCGACCTACCATCGCGCCGGGCACATCATCGGGGCGGCGTTCGTAACGTTCGACATCGAGGAGAACAGAACCCGATCGCGGGTCGTCTTCTCGGGTGACATCGGACGTTTCGGGGTGCCGATCCTCCCGGATCCGGATCCGATCGGCGACGCCGATTACGTGGTGACAGAGTCAACTTACGGCGACCGCGTTCACGAGCACGAGCCGATCGCCGACCAACTCGAACGCGTGGTGTTGGAGGCGGTAGAGCGCGGTGGCGCGCTGATCGTGCCGGCGTTTGCTATCGGTCGAACGCAGGCGCTGATGGTTCATCTGAACGAACTCGAGCGCGCCGGTAGGATCCCTTGTCTGCCGACGTTCGTCGACAGTCCAATGGCGCTCGACGCGGTTGAGATTTACAGCCGTCACCGCGAAGAGTTTGATGACAAGACGTGGGAGCGGTTGACCGCCGAGGACACACCGCTGCGATGTACGGACTTTCGGCTCGCCCGCAGCCGCAAGCAGTCAAAGGCGATAAATGAAATCGATGCGCCGATCATCATTATTTCCGCCAGCGGGATGGTGACCGGCGGTCGCATCCTGCACCACATGAGAAAACGGCTGTCGGACCCGAGAACTACGGTGCTCATGGTCGGCTATCAGGCGTATGGGACGCGCGGTCACCAGTTGGCTTCCGGCGATCGTACCCTTCGGATCTTTCGGGACGAGGTTCCGGTGCGCGCGACCGTGGAGACGTTGCACGGGATGTCGGCGCACGCCGGAGGCAACGAGCTGATGCAGTGGCTGGGTACAACGACCCGACCGCCCCACGCCGCGTACGCGGTGCACGGCGAACCCGATGCGGCGGCTGCGCTGGTCGCCCGGCTCGATGACGAGCTCGGGTGGCGCGCGTCGGTGCCCGGACCGGGGGATCGCGTCGACCTCGAGCCCAACGGACGGTCCGCCTAGTAGCGGGTATCTTTAGATCCATGCACTGGAAAGCCGGCGCTCTCGACGACCGTGCGCGGACGGGGGCGCTCCACACCGATCACGGCGTCGTCTGCACGCCGGCTTTTATGCCGGTCGGCACGCTGGCTACCGTCAAGGCGCTCACGCCCACCGACCTCAGCGAGTTGGGGGTCGAGATCGTGCTCGCCAACGCGTACCATCTTCACTTGCGACCCGGGGCCGACGTCGTTGTCGAGTTGGGCGGGTTGCACCGGTTCATGGCCTGGGACGGGCCGATTCTGACCGATAGCGGCGGGTACCAGGTGTTCAGTCTGGCCGGTCTCAGACAGATCGACGATGACGGAGTCACGTTCCGATCACACCTCGACGGTACGACGCACCGTTTCACGCCTGAGAGTGTGATGCAGCTCGAAGCCAAACTCGGGGCTGACATCGTGATGGCGTTCGACGAGTGTGCGCCCTATCCGTGTGAGCCCAACGAGGCGCAGGTCGCCGCCGAACGGACGGTGCGATGGGCCGAACGGTGCTTGAAGGCGCACCGGACGCTGGGCGATGAGCCATGGGTGCACCGGCGGTTCCTGTACGGCATCGTTCAGGGTTCGGTGGATGGTGGGCTGCGGCGACAAAACGCTCGGGCGATGACGTCGCTTGATTTCGATGGGTTCGCGATCGGTGGTTTGTCGGTTGGCGAATCAAAACCGCTTATGTACGAGATGCTTGACGTGACCGTACCCGAGCTGCCGGCGGACAAACCGCGGTACCTCATGGGAGTTGGTTTCCCGGAGGATGTCATCGCCGCGATCGGACGCGGGGTTGATCTGTTCGATTGCGTGGCGCCGACACGCCACGGGCGGACTGGTGCAGCGTTCACTCGAAACGGCCGGATCAACGTCGAGAATGCTCGCTTCGCTGCCGACGACCGGCCGCTCGACGAAAGCTGTGGTTGCTCGGTTTGTAAAACGTGGAGTCGGGGTTACATCCGACATCTGTTTCGGTCGGACGAGATGCTGGGTCCGCGGCTTCTTTCGTACCATAATGTGGCGTTTCTGATCGATCTCGTAGAGCAAGCGCGGCGGGCGATCGCAGCTGGAGACTTCGACGCTTGGTCGAGTGCCTGGAGCGATCGGTACCTGCTCGCATCCGCTGTGGAGGTGCAATGCACGATGTAATGCCGTTACTCATGGGAGCTCCCGGCGGTGAAGGTGGAGCTCAGGGGTTCTTCGTTTCGCTGTTGCCGATCGCGGCGATGGTCGGGATCCTGTGGTTCCTGCTCATCCGGCCGCAACAGAAGGAGCAGCAGCGACACGGCTCGCTCGTAAAGAACCTGAGAAAGGGCGACGAGGTGGTGACGGTTGGTGGCCTCTACGGTCGCATCATGTCACTCAACGAGGAAAAGGTCTCTCTCAAAGTCGCCGACGGGGTCAAGGTCGAAGTCGAACGCAGCAAAGTCATACGTGTGCTGAACAAGAGCGCCGAACCGGACAAGTCGTAAGATGGCGATGCGCGAGCTCCGCTATCTGGGCGACGCCGTGCTACGTCAGAAGACTGACCTCGTTGAGCTGTTCGACGACGAGCTCGGCACGTTGCTCGACGATCTCGTGGAGACGATGTACGCCAATATGGGAGTTGGGTTGGCCGCGCCTCAGGTTGGCGATACGCGGCGGGTTACGGTCGTCGACACGAGCGAGGCTCGTGACGGAACCGAGGTCCTCGAGCTCATCAACCCGGTGCTCGTATCGGGGTCGGGGACGATGGACAGCGAAGAGGGATGCCTGTCCATTCCGGGGGTCGTCGAGAGCATCGAGCGCTCGGCCGAGGTCGAGATCGAGTACCAGGATCGCAATGGCGATCGTCACACCGTTCAGGGCGTTGACCTCTTGTCGCGTGTTCTCCAGCACGAGCTCGATCATCTGGAGGGGATTCTGTTCATTGATCATCTCGGCGCGCTGCGCCGTGACATGGCGGTGCGCGAGTTCAAGATCGCGATGGCGGAGAACGATCTCCCGGTCGGCCCGGGGTAGCGAGGGAGCCCGTGCAGGTCGTCTTCTGGGGGAGTCCCCGGTTCGCGGTACCCACGTTGAAAGCGTTGATCGACAGCCGCCACTCGGTGACGGCGGTCGTGACGCAGCCCGATCGCCGCCGCGGCCGCGGCGGCCAACTGTCGCCCACTCCGATTGCGCGAGCTGCCGAGAGCGCCGGAATCCCACTGCTAAAGCCCGACAAGCCACGCGGCGAGGCTTTTGTCGCGAGCTTGACCGAGGCCGCCCCGGACGTGTTCGTTGTCGCCGCGTACGGCGAGATCCTGCGCCCCGAGGTGCTCGCGTTGCCGGTTCGCGGGGCGTTCAACGTGCACGCGTCGCTGTTGCCCGCTTACCGTGGCGCCGCCCCAGTGACCCGCGCAATCCTGGACGGTCGCGAATCGACCGGAATCACGATCATGCGCATGGAGGCCGGGCTCGACACCGGCCCGATCTGTCTACAAGCGAAGGAGCCGATCCACGCTGACGACTCGGCCGGTGCGGTGACCGAGCGACTGGCGGTGCTGGGCGCGACGTTGATGATCGACGCGCTTGGCCGCCTCGAAGCGGGAACCCTGAATGAAACTCTGCAGGACGACGGTTTGGCCTCGTACGCCGAGAAGGTGACGGCCGAGGAGGCGCGCCTCGATTGGTCCGCCGGCGTCGCGTCGATCGAGCGCGCCGCGAGGGCCTTCGACCCTTGGCCTGGTGCGTGGACGACGTGGCGTGGCGAAAGGCTCAAGGTCTTCCGGTTGCGACCGACCAACGGGGGTGACGGCGCGCCCGCGGGCACGGTGATCAGCGTCGACCCCGAACCGGTTGTTGCGGCTGGTGACGGTTTGGTCGTTGTCGACACCGTCCAACCGGCCGGCGGCGAACGAATGTCGGGCTCGGATTGGGCTCGGGGTCGGCAGCTGAACGTCGGTGAACGGTTTGGCGCGGATGCGTGACGATCCGCTTCCCGCGCTCGTTGCTGCGACCGACGATAGGCGACTGACACAACCCGACTTTGCAGACGCGCTCGAGACGATGCTCGAAGCTGGACTGAGGGTCGTTTGGTTGCGATCGCGAGCGCTCGATGACCGTGCGCTTTCAAAGCTGATCACCGAGGTTCGGAAGCGAACCGATCGTCATGATGCCGAGCTGTGGATCGGGGACCGGGCCGATTTGGCGCGCGCCTTTGACGCGGATGGCGTCCAGCTGCCGGAGCGCGGCCTGTCGATCGCGGGCGCCCGCCGGGTCGTCGGCCAAACGATTCGCGTCGGTCGCTCGGTCCACTCGGTTGACGCGGCGATCGCCGCCGCGCGAGACGGGGCCGATCATCTGGTGGTGGGCGCGATCTACGCGACTCAGAGTCACGCCGGCGTGGAGCCGGCAGGTGTCGGTTTGCTCGAAGAGATCCGGTCGACGCTCGAAGCCGAGGCGCTGCTCGCGTTACCGCGGCTCGCGATCGGTGGGGTAACCCCCGAGCGGACGCCGGAAGTGGTCGCCGCCGGCGCACACGGCGTCGTCGCCATTCGAGCTCTTTGGAACGCCACCGATCCCGGTCGGGCGGTGCGAGATTTCCTCGCCGCCATCGGTCAGAACTCTGCCAAGACGTTACATTAGCCCACGTGTCAAACCCGACTGTCGCCGACAAAACGCTCGAGATCGTCGTCAACGGTGAGCCGCGGCTCGTCGCCGAAGGGGCGACCGTCGAGATGTTTCTTACCGCTCATGAGATCGATCCCGACATCGTGGTGGTTGAAGCTAACGGGGTAATACTGCCGCGGGATCGGTTTGGCGCGACCCGGCTCGCCGCTGGTGACGCGCTCGAGATCGTTCACTTCGTGGGCGGCGGTTAAGACAGTGGCCGACTTGACTGCCGGATGGGTGTTGGGCGGACGTACGTTCCGTTCCCGGCTCATCATCGGCAGCGGAAAATACGACTCGCCCGAGACGATGGTTCAGTGTCTCGAGGCGTCAGGCGCAGAGGTCATTACGGTCGCGGTGCGACGAGTCAACCTCGACGCGTCGGACGAAACCAGCCTGCTCCACTACCTCGATCCCGATAAGATCCTGATTCTCCCGAACACCGCTGGTTGTTACACCGCCGATGACGCAATACGGGTCGCGCGGCTCGGCCGTGCGGCAGGACTGAGCGACTTCATCAAGCTGGAGGTCATCGGGGACGAGCGGACGCTATACCCCGACGTCGAAGGACTCGTTACGGCGACGCGAGCTCTCGTCGAAGAGGGGTTCATCGTGTTGCCGTACACGAACGATGACGTCGTCATCGCGCGCCGCCTAGAAGAGGCAGGCGCGGCGGCGGTCATGCCGCTCGCGTCGCCGATCGGTTCCGGGCTCGGGGTCACCAATCCCCTCAACATCCAGTTCATCCTGGATGCGGTTTCGGTGCCGGTGATCGTCGATGCCGGCGTCGGGACGGCATCGGACGCGGCCGTCGCGATGGAGCTCGGGGTCGAGGGCATCCTTATGAACACCGCCATCGCCAAGGCCGACGATCCGGTCAAGATGGCGAACGCTATGCGGCACGCCGTCGAGGCCGGACGGTTGGCGTTCGAAGCCGGTCGGATGGCTCAGCGCCTCTGGGCAAGCGCGTCGAGTCCGACGGAGGGCCGGGTCGGCGACTGAATGGGTGCACGCCCCAGCGTTGAGCGGCGGCGGGCGCTCGAGATCCTGCGCGACGTACGAAACGGAACACGCGCCGACGAGAGCTTCGAGCAGCGAGCCGCGGGGCTTGACGGTCGTCAGCGCGCGTTCACAATGGAGCTGGCGTATGGCGCGATCCGATGGCGCGACCGGCTCGACTACCACCTCGACGCGTTGCTAAAGCGCGGAATCGACACTCTACCGCCGGATGTCATCTCGATTCTGGAACTGGGGGTCTACCAAATCGTGTTTTTGGAGCGCGTGCCGGTTTGGTCGGCGGTCGACGAAAGCGTCGAGTTGGTGAACCATGCGCTTCCGGATGGTGTGGCTCGCTGGGCGACGGGGCTTGTCAACGCCGTTCTCAGAAATGTCGATCGGCAGCGTCAGGATCTGCCGTTGCCAGACTCGGAAGATCCAATCCTCCATTTGGCGATCAAGCACAGTCACCCAAAGTGGATGGTGGCTCGGTGGCTGGCGGCGTTTGGCGCCGAGACGACCGAGGCGTTGCTCGAGAGCAACAATCGGCGGCCGCACCTCCATCTCGCGATAAACGTCCAGGTGGCGACCACGAGCGCGGTCCTCGACGCGCTTGTCGACGCCGGGATCGAGGCTCGACCGCACCCAGACAAGCCGGACGCGGTGGTCGTTGGCCGCGGGACACCGCCGACCGCGCTGCCGGGTTGGGCCGAGGGGTGGTTCTGGGTCCAGGACGTCGGTTCGCAGTGGGTCACGGATGTGGTCGAAGCTCGGCCGGAGGATCGCGTGCTCGACGCTTGTGCCGCACCGGGGACCAAGTTGTGTGGGTTGTTAGCCAAGGCGCCGACGATCCGTGCATTGGCAGTCGATATCGACGTCGCGAGGTTGCAACGGATTCGTGATAACGTCCACCGTCTGGGGCTTACCGAGCCGTGGCTGGTGGCCTCGGACGCGCGTTCGGTGCCGACTGCAGCGCAGTTTTCAGTGGTGCTGGCGGATGTCCCGTGTACGGGCACCGGCGTGTTGCGTAGGCGGGTCGATGCTCGTTGGCGGCGTTCGCCGGGGGACGTGGAAACCTTCGCGGCGTTCCAGCGCGAGCTCTTGACGCAACTCGCCGATCGGGTGGCGCCCGGCGGCACGCTCGTCTACGCCACCTGTTCGCTCGAACCTGAGGAGAACGACCGAGTGGTAACCGCGTTTCTTGCCGATCACCAGGAATTCCGGTGCGTACCTGTCGGTGGCGATGCGTCGGCCCGGCACCGCGACGGGCACTATTTAATGACCCGCCCCTGGAGCGGTGACCTGGATGGGTTTTTCGCCGCCCGTCTGGTGCGAGAGGCGGCGTGAGCGCGCTCCAAGTCCGCGCCCGGAACGCGACCTGGCAGGTCCCGCTGGCTGTCGTGGTGACCGCGATCGGCGCGCTGCTCATCGGTTATATCGCGGTGCAACTCTTCTTCTTGCCCGATACGCTGGCTCAAGGTCGCATCAACCGGGTGCCCAACCTGGGCGGAATGGAGGTCGAGAAGGCGCGCGACAAAGCAGAGGGCGAGGGCTACGTCGTCACGGTGGGCGGCGAGCGCCGGAGCGCCGACGTCGAAGCGGGTCGGGTGATTTATCAGCTACCGCCGCCTGGTTTCTATCGACCCCGTGGCGATACGGTTCGGTTGCTCGTAAGCCGCGGCACCGAGGCGGCCGTGCTGCCCGATTTGGCCGGTCTCGAGCCCGGTTTGGGGGATGAGATCCTGTCCCGACTCGGCGTCGTGATTACGCCGTCCCGAAGCGAACCGAGCGAGCTACACCCGTGGGGAACGATCGTCGAGACGGTCCCACCGGCCGGCACCGACATCGAGCCCGGTACCGAGGTGACGATGGTCATCAGCCGGGG
The DNA here is from genome assembly GCA_039590215.1 of Gemmatimonadota bacterium. Classification (GTDB taxonomy): domain Bacteria; phylum Gemmatimonadota; class Gemmatimonadetes; order JACCXV01; family JAHWKZ01; genus CAMYLR01. Next base: position 14,337 of record JBDHFX010000011.1, read on the forward strand.
GGGAACGCTGGTAGAGATGCCCGATGTCCGCGGTCTGTCGTTGAGAGCGGCTCGAGACACGCTGATCGTGTACGGGATAACGGTCGGCCAAGTGGTTCCCTTGAGCTCCGAAGAGCAGGGCCTCGAAGGGGCGATCGTTATCAGCGGTCAACGACCGCCGCCGGGACAACACGTGCACACTGGCTCCGCGGCGCGGCTCGAGCTCGGCCGGGTGGCTGCTCCGTGAGCGCGGTCGTGATCGCACCCTCGGTGTTGGCCGCGGACTTTGATCGGTTGGCGGATGAGATCGTCGCGGTGGTCGAGGGTGGAGCCGACTGGATACACGTCGATGTCATGGACGGCCACTTCGTCCCCAACCTGACGTTCGGCGCGGCGATGATAAAGACCGCCGAGCGTGCCGCCGATGTCCCGATCGACGTTCACCTGATGGTCGAGCGACCGGAGCAGTACTTCGACGAGTACATCGACGCCGGGGCAGACATCTTGACCGTTCACGCCGAAGCCACAACCCACCTCCACCGTCAGCTTCAACGTGTGCGCGAGTTGGGTGCCAAGGCTGGTGTCGCGATCAACCCCGGCACGCCGCTGAGCACGGTTGACGCCGTATGGGGAGCGTTCGACTTGTTGCTCATCATGAGTGTCAATCCCGGCTGGTCGGGACAGCAGTTCATCAGTGAATCGATAGGCCGCCTGCGGAGCGCCCGCCAGCGTATCGACGCTTTACCCGAGGGTAGCCGCCCGTGGCTCGAGGTCGATGGTGGGATCACCGCAGACAACGCAGCCCAGGTAGTTCGCGCCGGAGCCGACGTGCTCGTCAGCGGCTCGGGCATCTACGGTGGTGACGATCCAACCGCGCGGACGCGCGCTCTGCGTCAAGCAGCACTCGTTTGACAGATCCTGACGTGACGGTCACGCGGACCGGTCGGGGATTTCGTTGGCACGTTCTGGCGCTCGGGATCGCGCTCGTGACGCTGGCTGTTCTTCTCGCCGGTCGTTTCCCAACCAACGGCGTGCACTATGGTATCTGGTCGATCGTGCCCCCGCTGGTCACGCTGGTGCTCGCCTTCGCGCTGCGCGAAGTCATCACGGCCTTGTTCGTCGGCATCGTGCTGGGCGGCGTAATCAGCGGTGAGCTCAACATCGTCCAAGCGTTCCTGATCCCGTCGGTCGGGTCGGAGAACTACGCCCTTATTCTGCTGGTGTACCTGTGGTCATTGGGCGGGTTGATCGGCCTGTGGACCAAGACCGGCGGTGCCCAGCGGTTCGCCGAATGGGCCGGCAAACGGGTTGCGACGGGGCCCAGGTCGGCCAAGCTCTTCGCCTGGGTCATGGGACTCGTGTTCCATCAGGGAGGCACGATCAGCACGGTTCTGACGGGGACGACGGTGCGGCCGGTCTCCGATGCCCACCGAGTGGCGCACGAAGAGTTGGCCTACATCGTCGACTCGACGGCGTCGCCCGCGGCGACGCTGATTCCGTTCAACGTGTGGCCGATCTACGTCGGCGGCTTGGTCGCCGGGAGCGTTCCGGTGCTGGCCACCCAGTCCGACGCGATCGGGTTCTTCTTCCGCGCTCTACCGTTCAACTTCTACGCGATCTTCGCGATTCTCTTCACGTTTTTGTTCGCGGGCGACAAGATGGGCTGGCTGACCGGGCGTCGAATGCGAACCGCGCGTCAGCGAGCGCGTGAGACAGGAGCACTCGATCGACCCGGCGCCACGCCGATGGCGGCCGACGATCTGACCCGCATCGACTTGCCAATCGGGTACCGGTCCGGACTGATCGACTTCTTTGCGCCGATCGGCACGTTGCTCGGCGTGGCGATCGGGCCGTTTGCGATCAGCTATTTCGTGCTCGGCCAGAGAGAATCGTCGGCGCTGTCATTGCCGATCGCCGAAGCGTTCGTGTTGGCGGTCTTGGTTGGAGTGGCGGTGGCGCTCGTTAAGGGGATGCGGTTGCATACGGTGATCGAAGGACTGCTGTCTGGTTGGCGCGGCGTTACGATCGGGGCGGTGGTTTTGGCGCTCGCGGTGACGCTCAAGTCGGTCGCCGACGGGGTAGGTACGGCGCCCTACATCGTCGAGACGTTTGGGTCGGTTCCCCCGGTCATTCTGCCCGCGGCGTTGCTCTTCCTTTGCATGTTGGTCGCGTTTTCGACCGGTACGTCATGGGGGACGTACGCGGTCATTTTCCCGGTGGCGATGCCGCTGGCGTGGGCGGTTCACCCGGACGCCACCTACCTGGCGCTCTGTTTTGGCGCGGTCACCGGCGGGAGCGTGTTCGGGGACCAGTGCTCGCCGATCTCCGACACCACCATCCTGTCGTCGCTGGCGACCGGCTGTGATCTCATGGACCACGTCTTGACCCAGCTCCCGCTGGCCTTAGCCGCCGCGACACTCGGCGGCCTGCTCTACGTTCTGGTGGCTGCGATTCTCATCTAGGACTAGATTCCCACCTCTATTCGCATTCCCTCGCTCTCCGGGACGACCCGGACCACGAGGGCGGCGCCGCGCGGCGGCGCACGATCCGCGACCGTTTTTGTCAAGGGAACATGTTCGACGAGCTGAGTGCCAAACTCGATGGCGCCCTGGCGCGCTTTCGAAGCCGTGGAGTTCTCGACGAAGAGCTCATCACCGAAGGGATGCGTGAGGTCCGGCGCGCGCTCCTCGAGGCCGATGTCCACTATCGCGTTGCAAAGGATTTCTGCGCTCGAGTGGCGGAGCGCGCCCGTGGGCAGGAGATCGCTCGCTCGGTCACTCCAGCGCAACAAGTGATCAAGATCGTGCACGACGAGTTGGTAGATCTCCTTGGTGGCGCCAACGCGCCACTCGAGGAGGCCCGGCAACCGCCGACGGTGATCGCGCTAGTCGGGTTGCAAGGCTCCGGCAAGACGACGACCGCGGCCAAGCTCGCCCACCGCATGGCGAAGCGCGGCCGGCGACCGTTGCTCGTAGCGGCGGATGTTCATCGGCCGGCGGCGATCGATCAGCTCGAGACGCTGGCCCGTGAACTCGGCTTTCCGGTGGTAGCGGATCGAAACGAGACCCGGGTTGAGCGGCTGGCCCAAGCCGGAGTCGAGCGGGCACGGGCAGACAAACGGAACGTCGTCATCGTCGACACCGCCGGTCGACTACACATCGACCATGCGATGATGGCCGAGTTGGAGCGCGTTGTCCAAGCGGTGACGCCCCACGAGCTCTTGCTTGTCGCCGACGGAATGACCGGGCACGACGCCGTCCAGATCGCCGAAACGTTTGGCGCGAAGCTGCCGCTGACGGGCGTGATCCTGACCAAGCTGGACGGTGATGCGCGCGGCGGTGCCGCGCTCTCGATCCACGGGGTGACCGGCCTGCCGATCAAGTTTATCGGCGTTGGCGAGCGGACTGACGGCCTGGAGCCGTTTCATCCCGATCGGATGGCGGGACGGATCCTCGACCGGGGCGACGTCGTGTCGCTGGTCGAGAAGGCGCAGGAGGCGATCGATGTAGAAGACGCCAGCCGGCTGGAGAAAAAAGTCGGTCGTGGGAAGCTCGACCTGGAAGATTTTCTCACCGCCCTGCGGCAGTTGGAGGGGATGGGGCCGTTACAGGGATTGATCGGGATGCTCCCTGGCGTCGGGAAGCAGTTGCGGGATGTCGACGTCGATCCGAGCCGGCTCAAGCGTGTCGAGGCGATCATCCTGTCGATGACGCCAGCTGAACGACGCAATCCCAAGCTGCTCGACGGCAGTCGTCGCAAGAGAATCGCGAATGGCAGCGGCACTTCGGTTCAAGAAATCAACCAGCTCATGAAACAGTTTGGGCAGATGAACAAGATGATGAAGGCACTCAAGACGACGCTGGGATCACAGCGTCAAAGGAGGTAACTCGTGGCAGTACGCATTCGACTGCGGCGCATGGGCACCAAGAAGAAACCCCATTATCGCTTAGTGGTGGCTGATTCCAAGAGCCCTCGTGACGGGCGGTTCCTGGACACGATCGGGACGTACAATCCGCGTGTGGACCCGGCCGAGATCAACATCGACCGCGACAAAGCGCTGGAGTGGTTGGAGAGCGGCGCCGAGCCGAGCGACACGGCGCGATCGCTGCTCTCAAAGGTCGGCGTCTGGCAGCGATTCAGAACTGGCGAATGGCCGGTGGAAGCGCCGCGCCCGGAGCCTGCACCCGTCGTCGAGCCTGCACCCGTCGTCGAGTCGGCGCCCGTCGTCGAGTCCGCGCCCGTCGTCGAACCCGCGCCCGAGCTGACCGATTACACCCCGCCGGCAACGGAGGAGTTGGGCTGACGAAACCGGAGACCCTGGTGACGGTGGGTCGGATCGTGAAAGCCCACGGGCTCAAAGGCGAGGTCCAGGTCGAGCCGCTGACCGAGCACGACGAGCGGTTCGCAGTCGGGCGTACACTTGTGCTTGCGCCCGACATTGATGCCGAAGGCGTGCCGGTGTCGATCGAGACCAGCCGACGCCACAAGCGACGGTGGTTGGTAAAGTTCGAGCGGATCGACGACCGCACTCACGCTGAACAGCGCGCCGGATATTACCTGTTGATCCCGCAGGACGAGGTGGTTCGTGCGCGAGCCGAGGACGAGTTCTTTCTGCATGCGCTGGCAGGGTGTGAAGTGCGAGATGACACCGGTCGCTCGCTCGGCAACGTGATCTCGGTGATCGAGTCGAAAGGACCGGCGTTGTTGGAGATTGGCGAACCTGACGGCCGGCGTCGGTTCCTGCCGTTCGTCAAGGAGTTCGTGCGCCGGGTTGATGCGACGACGATCGTCGTGAGCCCGCCAGAAGGGTGGGAGGAGCTGTAAACGTGCACGTCAACATCGTGACTTTGTTTCCGGACTACTTCACCCAGCCGCTCAAGCAATCGATGACTGGTCGCGCCCGTTCCAAGGGGCTTTTCTCGTACGACGTGATCGATTTGCGCGAGTTCGTGCCCGAGGGCGAACAGGTCGATGACTACCCGTACGGTGGCGGTGGCGGCATGGTGCTGAAGCCCGAGCCAGTTTTCGGCGCGTACGACTCCCTCGAAGAGCCTGACCCGTTCATTCTGCTGTCGGCTCGGGGTAGGGTGTTCACGCATAAGGTGGCGGTCGAGCTGGCGGTCAAGCCGGAGCTGACGCTCCTGTGCGGACACTATAAGGATGTCGACGAGCGGGTTCGCGAGACGCTCGTGACTGACGAGATCTCGCTGGGTGACTTCGTTCTGTCGGGTGGCGAGATAGCGGCGCTGGCCGTGATCGACGCCGTGGTCAGGTTGTTGCCCGGTGTTCTGGGCGATTTCGACAGCGCGCAGGGGGATTCGTTTCATGACGAGTGGGCGCTGGGGCCGCCTTCGTATACGCGACCCGCGGTGTTCCGCGGGCTCGAGGTACCGGAGGTGCTGCGATCGGGGAATCACGCAGCGGTGGCGCGTTGGCGGCATCAAGCAGCGGAGCGGATCACCCGCGAGCGGCGCCCCGATCTGGTGAAGCGGGCCGGCCGCGAAGCCGGCGATGACACGACCGAACAGACAGAAATTGAGTGACGGTCAAACCGTTGAGCGGTATACTTAAAGAATGATGGATCTCGACATCGGACTAGAGCCAAAGCGCGACGACATCCCCGACTTTCGACCCGGCGACACGGTGCGAGTGAACGTCCGCGTGGTCGAGGGTCAGAAGGAACGCCTCCAGGCGTTCGAGGGTGTGGTGATCCGTCGCAAAGGCGGCGGGCCGAGCGAGACCTTTACCGTCCGCAAGGTATCAAACGGGGTCGGTGTCGAGCGCATCTTTCCGCTCAACTCACCGGTGGTGACCGAGATTCGCGTCGTTCGCGAAGGACGTGTCCGCCGGGCCAAGCTGTACTACTTGCGCGAGCTGTCCGGGAAGGCCGCCCGCATCCGCGAGCGGCGCCGCTAACGCGCAGCCGGTTCCGACGCTGACAGGCCTCGAGGACCGGCTCTCTCAACTCTCCATAACCGAAATCTCCGTCACTTTATCTCGCCGGCGCATGGTCGGACGGCGGACGGTTAGCTATCTGCTGGACGATCCTCGGTCGGGGGTCCAAGCGCTCGGACGGCGCTACCTGGCGATCGTTCGGGCGCGTGAGCGCGAGAGTCAGCGGCTCAAGAACCTGCTCGACATGGAACGCGAGTTGGCCGGTGACCGGCAGGTAGTCGCTGGAGTCGACGAGGTTGGCGTCTCCCCGATCGCGGGACCGGTGGTGGCTGCCGCGGTGGTGCTACCGGCGGGGTGGATCGCCGACGGGCTTGATGACTCCAAACGACTCGACCCGGGCCGGCGGGAGCGACTCGACCGCGCGATCCGAGCCGATGCGATGGCCGTGGGTGTCGGCGCCGTCAGCGAGCGGATGATCGATCGGATCAACATCTATCAAGCGAGTCTGATGGCGATGCGACTGGCGCTCGAACAGCTCGATCGGCCAGTCGACCTGGCGCTCCTGGACGGGCGGCCACCGCGGGCGTTTCCGGTGCCACATCGGGCGATCGTCGGCGGCGACGGGCGGGTGCGATCGATCGCCGCGGCCTCGATCATCGCCAAGGTGGCCCGTGACCGGCTGCTCGTCGAGGCCGATCGGCGCTGGCCCGAGTACGGGTTTGCACGTCACAAGGGCTACATGACCCCGGAGCACATTCGGGCCCTAAGAAAGCACGGCGTGACGCCGATCCATCGGCTATCTTTTCCACGGGTCTGGGCCGAGGCGGATGCCATGGGTCCACTGTACCGCGATATCGAAGCTCAACTGGCGAAAGCCGCTACGACCTCGACACTCGAAGCTGCCGAGTTTGCGCTCGATGCCGCTCGCGCATCACTTCACGCCTCGGAGGAGCGGCTTCTTCAGCGGCTGCTCGAGTCACAGCGGGAGAAGGTCCTTTTCTTGCAAGCGGATGACTAGCGTGAAGCGCCCTGTCTACCTCGATTATCACTCCACTACGCCGTGCGATCCGCGGGTCGTAGAAGCGATGCTGCCTTGCTTTACAGACACCTTTGGCAACTCGTCCAGTCGTGGTCACGTCTTTGGCCGGGTCGCGGAGGAGTTGGTCGAGGATGCGCGACGCAGAATCGCCGGTTTGCTCGGTGCCCAGGCGTCCGAGATCATCTTTACCGGCGGCGCCACCGAATCGAACAACTTGGCGGTGACCGGCGCGGGATGTGCCAGACGGGAAGCTGGTGACGGCAATCACGTCGTGAGCTGCGTGACCGAGCACAAGTCAGTGATCTGCCCGCTCGAGCGGCTGGAGGACGAGGGCTTTGAAGTCACTATGCTGCCGGTGGACGAGCGCGGCCGGATCGATCTGGACGCGCTATCGGCGGCGCTCACCGAGAACACGATTCTGGTCACGCTGATGCTCGCCAGCAACGAGATCGGCAACATTCATCCAATCGCCGAGGTCGCGCGTCGCGCACACGACGTCGGCGCGTGGGTTCACACCGACGCGGTACAAGCGATCGGCAAGGTACCGGTCGACGTCAACGATCTGGATGTCGACATGCTTTCGCTGTCCGCGCACAAGTTCTATGGGCCTAAAGGCATCGGTGCGCTCTACCGTCGAGAGAGCCCGCGGCGCGTCAAGCTCAAGCCGTGCATCATCGGCGGCGGGCACGAGCGCGGGGTTCGATCCGGGACGCACAACGTGCCCGGGATCGTGGGTCTGGCGACCGCTTTCGAGCTGGCGGTTCAAGAGCGCGAAGAAGAAAGCCGACGGGTGGCCGCGCTCCGCGACCGATTGGAGAGCCGGCTCACCGAGGAGATCGATGGCCTAGTCGTAAACGGAGACTGCGAGCACCGGTTGCCCAACAACCTAAGCGTCTCGATCCCGTACGTAGACGGTGAGGCGCTGCTGCTTTCGTTGGATGACGTAGCAGTTTCGAGTGGCTCTGCGTGCAAATCGGAGACCGCCGGCACATCCCACGTCATCAAAGCGCTCGGTCGGGAAGAGGATGACGGTCGCGGTACTATCCGCTTTGGGTTAGGGCGGTGGACGACCGAAGAGGAGATTGACTTTGCGGTTGGGCGGGTTGCTGAAACGGTCAACCACCTGCGCGCCCTCTCCACCCTTTAGGCTTCACATAGTCGACGAATCTCGTTGTTCCGCTTTTACGTCCCGCGTACTGACCCCGACCCGGTGATTCGTGAGCTGACGCTGGGGTCGCCGGTGTAGTGAACGTCACCACTACCGGTGACGGTGGCGCTCAGACTCTCCGATACATCCAATCCGATCTCGCCGCTCCCGGTGACGTTCACGTTCGCCGTACGCGCGGGGACGCTGAACAGGTCGAGCTCACCCGAGCCCGAGACGTTGGCGTCGATCTCGTCGGCGGTTCCGACCATGGTGACCTCGCCGGACCCCGAGACATTCGCATCGAGATCCCCAAAGTCGCCTTCGACCGATAAATCACTCGATCCGGAAACACCGGCGTCAAACGCGGCGCTGCGAACGCCGGTCACGTTGACGTCGGAGCTGCCACTCGAGTGGATCGCCGACAGGCTCATTACGGTGATCGCGATCTTGATGTCGTTCCTTGAGCGATAGGAACCGTCGAAATCGATCTCGAGCTCGCGTCCTTGAACCTTGGTCTCCACCAGCGGGAGCAGGTTGTCGTCACCGATCAACGTGAGCGATTGTGGCTCACCAACCTTGATTTCGACATCGAAATCGCCGCCGACTTCGACTCGATCAAAAGCGGCGAGCGCACGGTTTTCGCTGGTGACATTTCCCGAACCGGCGGTCTGGGGGCCATCCCAGTTCACTGAGATGCCGCACCCGGCGATCGACACGACCGCAACGAGGGGCGTGAGGGCTAGACTTCTCATCAGTACCTCCGCAGAATTGATCAGGTGGTGATCTCCAGTACTCCCTACGTCGGCGGTCGGCCCCGAGTTTCGCCCTCGGACGCCTGTCACGGACAGCGGACCGGGTTACGTTAAACCCATGAAGGTTCGTCAGATGGCGCTCTGGCTGGCTACTCGGATCGCTCCGGTTGCGGCGATCGCCGCCCTGGGATGTGGCTCCCCTCCCCCCAAGATCGAGGTGCCGACCACCGGTTGGCTGTCGATGGCGCCGTTGCCGCTCCCCAGGACCGAGGTCGGTGTGGCCGCGTTGGCGGGCAGGATCTACGTCGTCGGCGGTCTCACGCTGGACCGTGAGGTATCGGCCCAAGTCGACGTTTACGACCCGACGAACGACGTGTGGTTTGCTGGGCCGGCGTTGCCCGAACGGCTGCATCACGTGGCGGTGACTGCAGCCGGTGGACGACTGTACGCGGTCGGTGGACACCGCGGTATCCCGTTCCAGCCGGTGGCGAGCGTCTATGTGCTGACTCCTGGCGAAGAGGTGTGGCGGCAGGTCGAGCCCTTACCCCGGGCGCGAGGCGCGCTGGCCGCCACCACGGTCGGCGACGTGGTCTATGCGATCGGTGGCCGGGCCAGCGACGAGACCGCGGTCCGCAACGTTGAGCGGTACGACCCCGACCTCGGTCGCTGGGAGCCGATGCCACCGCTCCCGACCCCACGCGAGCACCTGACCGCGTCGGCCCTTGGTGGAATCGTGTACGTAGCCGGGGGGCGGGTTGGCAGCCTGGCCAGCAACCTGAGCGTTCTCGAGGCCTTCAACACCCGCTCGCTGCGGTGGGAAACGCTGCCGTCCATGCCGACGCCGCGCGGTGGGATCGCCTCGGTTGTCCACGCTGGCCGCATCCACGTGTTGGGCGGAGAGTCGACCGCGGCGACCTTTGATGCCAATGAAGCATACGAGCCTGAGTCACGACGGTGGCTGTCGATGGAACCGTTTCCCACCGCGCGACACGGCCTCGGAGCGGCGGTCGTCGACAGCCGACTGTTCGTGATCGGTGGTGGACCCGAGCCGGGTCTGTCGGTGACCGGGGCGAACGAGGTTCTCCTCCCGTGATGACCCGTGTCTCGATTGACAGCCACTGATCACGTTCCTAAGCTACCGGTCACCGTCCCCCCCTTAGATACCTACGATCGTTGAAAGGAGACCGTCGCATGATGTGGAACCGGTCGCGTGATCGGCTAGCGGTCATTCTCGCCCTGTGCGTAATCGGACTGACCTGCGGTAAGGAGAATGCGGTCGAGGCCGAGGTGCCAGAAGGGGTGGAGACGAAAGCCGTTGCCATGGCGCTCCCAGCTGGCGCCCAGGTGGTCGTTTCCGGCCACGACGTCGAGAGCTTCTGGTCGCGCCTCAAGTCGACTCGTCTGTATATTCGATCTCGGCTATTACGGGCCGTTGTCTGACGACCACGCGGATATAGCGCTCATTGCGGAGGTCCAGGACGAGGGACGGGTCAGGGAGATCTTGGCCGCTGTCGAACAGCAGGTCGCCGAGGAAGAGGGGGCGACGTTCCGCGACATCGACTACGAGGGGACGACCGTCCGCGTGGCGACCAGCCGGGAGCAACAAGACGTCCTGTTCCACGCGCTCGTCGACAAGCGACTTGTCATGAGCACGACCGAGAGTCGCCTGAAGGAGACGATGGACCTAGCCGCCGATCGGGGTGGTGTATCGACGATGGGGGACAACCAGGACTACATGACGGTGCTCGGCAAGCTGCCGGCGGCCGACATCACCGTGTTTGTCGACCAGCGCGCGATGCAGGAAACCACGATTCGTGCAGCCGAAGAGCAGGCGGGTTTGGATCCGGGCGAGGTCGAACGGATGCGCGCTGCGACCTCCGCTTTTCAGGATTTCAACTATGCGCGGGCCTTCGCTGCCGGCGCTTATTGGACCGATTCAGGCATCCGTTCCGCCACGTACACCCTGCTGGAACCCGGGCCTCGACGCGGTTTCGCGCGGATCATGGGCACCTCGTCCGAGCCAGCCCGGACGCTCGACCTCCAGCCCGGCGCCACGCTGCTCTATTTCGCGCTCAACACGCTCGTTCCGGAGGCGATCCACGAGGAACTCATGAGCTTCGCGATCAACGCGACTCGTGTCCAGATGGACGTGGTTGGAAAGCCCGATTCGTTGCGCGCGGACGAGGCCGTGGCGGAGAAGATCGCAGAGTTCGAGCGCGAGGTTGGCATCAGCATCGAGGACGACATCTTGTCGTGGTTCGACGACGAAGCGTCGTTGTCGATCACCGGTGTCGATCGCAGCGGCTTCTTCCCGCTGCCCGAGGTATCGATCGTGTTGACGTCCAAGGACGCCGTTCTCGCGCGGACGCTGTTCGCCAAGCTGGAGACCAAGCTCGCGGACGCCGCGCTCGCCCGGGCCTCGATCCCCGTCATCTGGCAGAGCGAGGAGTATGCCGGCAACACGATTCGCTACGCGGCGACACCGGTCGCGCAGGTGGCGTATGTCGTCACCGACGAGTTCGCGATGATCGGCTCGAGCAGCGCGCTGGTGAAGCGGATGCTGGACGCGAAGGGCGGCCAGGCCGAAGCCCTGCCGGCCAGCACGGCTTACCAGGCGTTGGGCGACTTCTACACCGAAGACGTGAGTGGCATCGGTTACATCGACCTCGAGCGCACGCTGACCGAAGTCGAGAGCCTGCTGGAGACGTTCGGCCCGATGGCCGGCGCCTCGGTGGCCGACTCGACGTCCACCGGTCGGCAGGTACTGAGGGCGTTCAAGAACATCCCCCGGATGGGGTTCTACTCTGAGGCCGAGGAAGAGGGCTTTCTCGGTCACCTGTTGCTCGAGGTCCAGTAAGCCGCGTCGTTCGGGGGTTGTAAGCTCATGTCGAGCGGTATCGAAGCCCAGATCGAAGCGTGGGAGGGCGAAGCGGTTGTTACCCGGTTCGACAGGGCGACTTCAAGCTGGATCTTTATCGCCATCCACAACACGACGCTTGGCCCCGCTGCCGGTGGCACACGCATGCGAACGTATGCGAACCCAGCCGCTGGTCTCACCGACGCGATGCGGTTGGCGGCAGGCATGACCGCCAAGTGGGCGGTGATCGGGCTGCCTTTTGGCGGCGGTAAGGCGGTGCTGGCGGTTCCTGAGCCGCTGTCCGGCGACGCCCGGACTGGATTGCTTCGCCTCTACGGCGCTCTGTTGACATCGCTTCACGGATCCTTTCAAACCGGTGTCGATTTGGGCACGACGCCAGAGGATATGCGGGTCATCGCAGGCACGACGCGGTACGTGCACGGCGTCGATCCGGTTACGGGGGCGACCGACGACCCCGGTCCCTACACCGCCCGGGGTGTCGTGCGCGGGATCGAGGCGGCGCTGACGGTCGCGTTCGGTAGCGACGCTCTCACCGCTCGTAGCGTTCTAATTCAGGGGGTTGGCGACGTGGGTCATCCCTTGGCCCAGATGCTCTCTGATGCTGGGGCCCGGGTCCTGGTGAGCGACATCGATGACGATCGAGCTCGCCATGTCGCGGCTGAAGTCGGTGGAGAGATCGTCGAACCGGCAGCGACATTCAGCACGCCGTGCGATGTGTTCGCGCCCTGTGCCGTGACCGGCGTGCTCAATCAGGAAACGATCCAGCAGCTCGCCTGCCGCGTGGTGGCTGGATCGGCCAACGCACAGCTCGGCGAGCCGGACGACGCCGACCGCCTACATCAGCGTGGCATCCTTTACGCGCCTGACTACGTCATCAATGGGGGTGGCGCGACGGCGTTTGGGCTTATGGCGACCGGTGTCGATGACGATCAGGAGCTAATGGCTCGCGTGGACGACATCCGGCCGACGCTCGAGGCGATCTTTGCCGAGGCGGGGGAGCGCAACGAGTCACCCGTTGTAGCTTCACGTCGCAGGGTGCAGACGCTGCTGGCGAGGAGCTAGCTCCTACCGGCCGAGCTCGCGTCGCTTGCGGTTGTGCTCGGCAAACGTTTCGCTAAACGTGTGCTGCCCGCCGACCCCGGTGGCGAAGAAGTAGAGATAAGGTACCGAGTCCGGGTACAGCGTCGCTTCCAATGCCGCTTTGCCGGGGCTCGAGATCGGTCCCGGCGGAAGACCGACGTTGCGGTACGTGTTGTACGGCGAATCGACCTCGAGATCGCGAAACAGGACTCGCGGCCGATGGCCCCCTAGTGAGTACTGTACGGTCGGGTCGGCTTCGAGCTTCATCCCGCGGTTCAACCGATTCCAAAAAACGCCCGCGATCACTGAGCGTTCGCTCGCCACGCGCGCCTCTTCCTCGACGATCGACGCCAGCGTCACGATCTCGTGCACCGAGCGGCCGAGCGAGTCGGCCCGCGCCCGCCACTCGGGCGTGAACACCTGGGTGAATTGGTTCACCAGGTGAAGCGCGAGCTCGCGCGGCCCGGTCGTCGGATTGACGTGGTACGTCTCCGGAAACAGGTAGCCCTCGAGTGTGGCGGCTGGCAGCCCGAGCGAATCGGTCAGTAGCGAGTCGGTGGCGACGGCGGCGAAAGCCACCGAGTCGATCCCGAGTTCGCGAGCCACCGCCCCAGCAGTTTCCTCGAGTCGCAAACCTTCGGGCACGGTGACGGTGACGAGCAGCGTTCGACCGTCTATCAACATGTCGATAATTACGTCGAGTGGCTGATTCCGAGGCAGATCGTAGGTGCCGGCTTGGATTCGGCCAGCATCGTCGCGGGCCCGCAGCCTGAGCTCGAACAGGAGCGGGCTTCGGATGACGCCGCGGCCGGCTAGCTGGTGACCCAGCGCGCGGACCGTTGTCCCACGCTCGACCTCCAACAGCACCGATGTGGTCTCTGCTGTCGGAGCGCGGTTTGCAGAGAGTGCCCACGTGCCGGCGATCGCCAGGGCGGCGAGTGCCACAGCCGCCAGACCGACGCCCACCATGCGCCACCGCCCACCTAGCATTCGGTGCTTTCTTCGCGATGGGCTTGCAATCGCAGGTACCCCTCCAGCATCAGGACCGCGCTTAGCTGATCGACCTTGGTGCGGATCGCGCGCTCGTCGTGACCAGCTTCGCGAAGCGCCCGCCGGGCGGCTTCTGACGTCAACCGCTCGTCCCACTCGTCGACCGGTAGGGCGATTCGCTGAGCCAGGTCACCAGCGAAGCTCCGGACCTCGCGAGCGGCCGGGCCCTCCGTGCCGTCGAGCGTGATAGGGATACCGATCACGATCCGGTCGATCGCCTCATCGCTCACGATCTGGGCGATTGCTTTGAGCAGCGATGTCTTGATCTCACGACGATCGATGGTCGGCAACCCGCGCACGAAACCGTAGCTCGGGTCCGACACTGCCAGGCCCACGCGCCGCTCGCCGTGGTCGATGGCCAAGACGCGCTCACCTGTAGTCATCGTAGTAGGGTGTGGAGGCTGTTAGTCGCCGGACATTGAGGCGAGGAACTCGGTGTTCGTATCCGTCCTCTTTACCTTCTCAATCAAGAACTCCATCGCCTCGGACGGATTCATGTCGTTGAGGAACTTCCGCAGTAGCCAAATGCGCTGCAGCTCATCCTCGGGGATCAGCAGCTCTTCGTGGCGGGTCCCCGACCGGTTGATGTCGATAGCAGGATAGATCCTGCGATCGGACAGCGTGCGGTCGAGCACCAACTCCATGTTGCCAGTGCCCTTGAACTCCTCGAAGATGACCTCGTCCATCCGGCTGCCGGTGTCGATCAAGGCGGTGGCGACGATCGTCAGCGAGCCGCCTTCCTCGATGTTGCGCGCGGCGCCGAAGAATCGCTTCGGCTTGTGCAACGCGTGGGCATCGACGCCACCCGACAGGATCTTGCCCGAGTGCGGCACGACGACGTTCTGAGCCCGCGCCAACCGGGTGATCGAGTCCAGCAGAATCACGACGTCATGACCGTTCTCGACCAATCGCTTGGCTTTTTCGATCACCATGTCGGCGACCTGGACGTGGCGATCGGCCGGCTCGTCGAACGTCGAGGCGATGACCTCGCCGTCTACCGAGCGCTCCATGTCGGTGACCTCTTCGGGCCGCTCGTCGATCAACAGCACGATCAGCTTGATCTCGGGTTCATTCTCGGTGATCGAGTTGGCGATCTTTTGGAGTAGCATCGTTTTACCGGCCTTGGGCGGGGAAACGATCAACCCGCGTTGACCTTTGCCGATCGGCGAGAACAGATCCATGATCCGCATCGACAGATCGCCATCCGAGCGCTCGAGTTGGATCGCTTCCTCTGGGTAGAGCGGTCGCAGGTTGTCGAAGAAGACATTGTGCTTGCCCGCTTCGGGGTCTTTGTAGTTGACCGTCTCGACCTTGAGCAGTGCTAGATAGCGCTCGCCTTCCTTTGGTGGGCGAACCTGGCCCTGAATGGTGTCGCCGGTCTTGAGGTCGAAGCGCTTGATCTGGCTCGGCGAGACATAGATGTCGTCGGGCCCGTACAGGTAATTCCAATCAGGGCTCCGAAGGAATCCATAGCCCTCCGGCAGAATCTCGAGCACGCCTTCACCGCGTAGAACGGTGTCGTTGTCGAGCAAGTTCTGCTCGATCTTGAAGATCAAATCCTGCTTGCGAAGGCCGGCGTAGTTCTGAATGCCGAGCTCCTCCGCTGTCTCGTGGAGCTCGGGGATCGACTTGGACTTGATCTCGCCGATGTCCAGGATGGTTGCGTTTTCGCTTGGCGTCGGTGGCCGCCGGTGATGTCGTGCGCGAGGAGCGCGAGAACGGGAACGGTTCAAGTGGGTTACCTCTGTTGCGGTGAGAAGGGGAACGACCGCTGGGCCGTGTCCGGTTGCCTTTGTAAAAGGAATACGGGGATTCGAGGCGGAGATTTGCTCTCGGTTGAGCATCTTATCACGGCCAGCGTAGGGTGTCAAGCAGGCCCCGGTACGCCCATTGTAGGGATAAACCCCAGGTCGGTACATTCCCACGTCTATGAAGCCAGCGAGTTCGCTACAACCAACGGCCGGATTGACGGCCGTCGTGCAACGGCTCAAGGCGGCCAATCACCCAGCGTACGCCGTGGGCGGCGCAGTGCGCGACAGCCTGCGAGGCGGGCGGATCGGCGACTGGGACGTCGCCACTGCGGCGCATCCGGAAGTCGTCCAGTCGCTGTTCCCGGTCACCTTCCCGATCGGGGTCGAACACGGCACGGTGGGCGTCCGAATCGAGGGCGAGACGATCGAGGTGACGACCTTCCGAACCGACGTCGCGACGGACGGGCGCCACGCCGAGGTGCGGTTTGGGGCGACGCTTGAGGAGGACCTGGCGCGTCGTGACTTTACCGTGAACGCGATCGCTTGGGATCCGGAGAGCGACACGCTCGTCGATCCATTCGACGGACGCGCCGATCTTGAAGCCGGTGTTCTGCGAGCGGTCGGTGACCCCGACCAGCGGTTCCCGGAAGACTATCTGCGGGTGTTACGCGCGTTCCGGTTCGCCATCCGATTGGAGTTACTGATCGATCCCGCCACCGAGCGCGCGCTCGATCATCACGCCGCCGGTGTCGTACGGCTGTCGGGGGAGCGGGTTCGGGACGAGCTGCTAAAGACGCTCGCTGAATGCCGCTCGGCGTCGGCGGTCCTCGGCTTGTGGCGTCAGTACGGCGTGATGGCGTTGCTGTTCCCCGAGCTGGCGGTCTGCTTTGGCGTCGAGCAAAACGCCTATCACGCGGATGACGTCGGTACGCATACGCTGTTGGTGGCCGACAACGTTCACCCGAGGCGGCCGTTCCTGCGAGTGGTCGCGTTGTGCCACGATCTTGGCAAGCCGATGTCGCGCGAGGTTCATCCCGAGACGGGGGACTGGACGTTTCCGCAACACGAGGTGCCGAGCGCGCGGTTGACGTGGCAGGCGCTTCGACGGTTGAAGTTCTCTCGCCGCGAGGTCGCTCGCGCTGCTCACCTGGTCGGAGTGCACATGGATCTGCTCCCGCCTGACGCCTCGGACGCCGCGATTCGGCGCTGGATTCGCCGGGTGGGTGAGGAGCATCTGTGGGATCTGTATCGTCTTCACCTCGCCGACTGGCGCGGGAACCGCAAGCGCGCCGAGCGACCGCCCGCACCGATCGTCGACCTGTACCACCAGGCGCGCCGTGTTCTCAAGCAACAGACAGCGCTACGGGTCGAAGATCTGGCGATCGATGGCAACGATCTGGCTGCGATAGGACTCGCACCCGGGCCTGTGCTCGGCCAGACACTGGACTGGCTGCTGGAACAGGTCGTGGAGGACCCCGCGCTCAACACCCGTGACACGTTGCTGGGGATGGTCCAAAAGTGAGCCGGCTGGGACGCGACTACTACGATCGCGACACGTTGGAGGTCGCACGTGGACTATTGGGGTGCAGGCTGGTCCACGATGGGCCCGACGGCATGGCCAGCGGCCGAATCGTCGAGGTCGAGGTGTACCAGGGCGAAGACGATCCGGCGTGCCACGCGACTGCGGGGAGGACCGCACGCACCGCGCCATTGTACGGTCGGCCGGGGCATGCTTACATCTATCTGGTCTATGGGATGTACTATTGTTTGAACGCGGTGACTCGAGCCGAGGGGCTGCCGTCGGCGGTTCTGATCCGAGCGTTGGAGCCACTCGATGGCTTGGATCGCATGCGCAGTCGTCGCACCGCGCGCACCAGGCGACGCACACCGGTCGCCGATCGTGATCTGGCCAACGGACCTGGCAAGCTGTGCGACGCCCTGGGGCTGACGCTCGAAAACAACCGCCTCGACCTGACCGGTGACACATTGTGGATCGAGCCCGGGCGGCCACCGGCCGAGGTAGTGTGGACGCCGCGTGTGGGGATCAAGGTCGGCACCGATCGTTTATGGCGGTGCCTCGACCCTGAATCGCCGTATGTTTCTAGGACTCGGCTCAACCATGAAGCGGTGGCCGAGCCAAGCCAGCTATGAGCCGATATCATCAAATGGAGATGGAATACCCAATGAACAAGAGTTTTGTCGATCATCTGCAGTTGTTGCCGATGCCGTCGCGCGGCGGTGTGCGACAGCCGGATGGAGATCACCGGCCCGGTGGGTTGGGGCTGCGCACGCTGGCCGACCGTCTGGGCCCGATGGGGTGGACAGCTCGCGTCGAGGACTTTGGTTTCGAGAAGCCGGTGGCGGAAGCGCGGATCACCGAGGCGTACGCGCGCGCCATCGGAGACGCGGTCTTGGCCGCCTGGGACAGGAGCCGTTTCCCGGTGGTGATGAGCCTCGTCAACGCGTGTGCGCTAGGGGTCGTCGATGGACTTGGATCGCGTGTCGGCGTGCTGTGGTTCTCGCCGCGAGCCGATTACGCGAAAGGCGGGTTCCTCCGCCGCCCGCAGCTGGACCGGACGACGTTGGCGATGATCACCGGTCGCCAACAGCGCGACAGCATGGCCGTCCAGCCGTGTCAGCTCGCGGGTCGGAACGTGATCCTGGTCGGCGCGCAGAAAGTCGACGCTGACGAGTCCCGAGCGTTGGACGACGACGGGTTTCGAGTCATCGGCCCGGATGTGCTGTCCAGCTTGCCGGCCGCGGTAGCGGATACCGACGTCGACGGTTGGTACGTGCACATCGACACTACGGTGCTCGAGGCAGACACGGTGCCAGCGGCGGACGAAGCGGTAGAGGATGGGTTGGCTGTTTCCGACGTAGTAACGGTGATCGAAAGCGCGCTCGCGAACCGACGCATTCGCTGTTTGGGCTTGACCCGTTACGATCTGAACCAGGACAGCGGTGGCGTCACCGCCCAGACGCTGGCCGAGCTGCTCGACCGCACGATCGTCCTCGCCGGTGGCCAACCCGACCCCGAGACGCGGGAGACAGCGCGAGCCAGTTAATGGATCTCTTTGAGCAGCTGGCCGGCGAACGGTTGGATGCCGCCGCGCCGCTGGCGGATCGGCTACGCCCAAGATCATTGGAGGAGTTCGTCGGTCAGGAACATCTGGTCGGGTCGGGTGCGGTCCTGCGCCGCATGATAGAGGCGGACGAGATCCACTCGCTCGTTTTCTGGGGTCCGCCGGGAACCGGCAAGACGACGTTGGCGAGGGTCATCGCCGAGTCGACCGGGTCACGGTTCGCGTGGTTCAGCGCAGTGACGATGGGTGTTGCAGACGTAAAGCGCATCGTCGCCGAGGCTCGCGAGACGATTGGTACCACCGGTCAGCGCACGATCCTCTTCTGTGACGAGATCCATCGCTTCAACAAGGCCCAGCAGGACGCCTTTTTGCCACACGTCGAGAAGGGCGTCGTCACGTTGATCGGCGCCACGACCGAGAACCCATCGTTCGAGATCAACTCGGCGCTCCTGTCGCGCCTTCGGGTCTACACGCTCGAGTCGCTCACCCCCGAGCAGATCGCCGTGTTGGTCGATCGCGCGCTGGAAGACGCCGACAGAGGCCTCGGCGATCGAGACCTGGCGCTCGACGATCCCGCGCGCGATTTCGTTTGTGAGAGTGCTCAGGGTGATGCGCGGGTGGCGCTATCGACGCTGGAGTTGGCGGCGTCACTGGCGCCCGACGGAGCCACCATTACCCGTGACCAGGTCGAGGCTGCGCTTCAGCGCAAGGCGCTTCGTTACGACAAGGCGGGTGAAGAGCATTACAATATCATCTCCGCATTGCATAAGTCGCTACGCGATTCCGATCCGCAAGCCGGACTGTACTGGCTCGCACGGATGCTCGAGGCGGGTGAGGATCCGCTGTACGTGGCTCGGCGGTTGGTGCGCTTTGCGTCCGAGGACATCGGGCTGGCCGATCCGCGGGCGCTGCCGCAAGCGGTCGCCGCCCAGCAAGCGGTCCACTTCATCGGCATGCCCGAGGGCGCGCTGGCACTGGCCCAAGCAACGGTCTACCTGGCGATGGTACCCAAGTCGAACGCCATCTACCGCGGGTATCAGCGGGCCGCCGCCGACGCTCGTGAGACCGAGCGCGAGCCGGTCCCGCTACACTTGAGAAACGCCCCGACCCAGCTCATGAAGGACCTCGGCTACGGCGCCGGCTATCAATATGCGCACGATTACGACGATGCGGTCGTCGAACAGCAACACCTGCCGGAGTCGCTCGCCGGACGCACCTATTACGAGCCCACCGACCGCGGGTTCGAGTCACGGTTGAAGAAACGCATGGCGGAAGAAGAATGACCTACCGCGTGACGCCACCCTCGGAGCCCGAACGGGTCGTGTTGGTAGCGGTCAGTGGCCCAGTCGCCAACGACGACGGCGTGAACTGGTCGGAACAGACGTTGCTGGAGGAACTCCACGCGCTCGCCATCTCGGCCGGCGGCGAGGTCGTGGGCCAGGTGGTCCAGCGACGCCAAACTCCGGACAAGCGGTTCTACATCGGGCGCGGCAAAGCGACCGAGCTCAAGGACGAGGTGATCGCCAGCGGCGCCGAGCTGGTGTTGTTCGATAACGATCTGTCGCCGGCGCAGGGCAAGAACCTCGAAGATCTGGTCGGCGTCCGGGTACTCGATCGTTCCGAGCTCATACTCGACATCTTCGCCGACCATGCCCGCACCAACGAGGCCAAGCTCCAGGTCGAGCTGGCCCAGCTACAGTATCTGTTGCCGCGGTTGAGGCGGATGTGGACGCACTTGTCGCGGATCCGTGGCGGTATCGGCCTTAGGGGACCCGGTGAGACACAGCTCGAGGTCGACCGGCGGGTGATCCGCCACCGGATCGGCGTGTTGAAGGAAAAGCTATCGCACATCGAGGAGCGTCGAAGCCTGCAGCGCAAGAGTCGTCGCGACGCCTGGAATCTGGCGTTGGTCGGGTATACGAACGTCGGTAAATCGACGATCATGAACCGCTTATCAGGCGAGCGGCTCAAGGTAGAGGACAAGGTGTTCGCCACGCTGGACGCCACCACCCGGCGCATCGATCTGGTCAACGACGAGGAGACTCTGCTGACCGACACGGTCGGATTTATCCGCAACCTGCCCCACCACCTGGTGGCATCGTTCCGGGCCACGCTCGAGGAAGTGCTCCATGCCGACTTGTTGCTTCACGTCGTCGATGTGTCCGATCGTCATTATACGGATCAGATGGGAGTCGTGCGTGATGTGCTGG
Source organism: Gemmatimonadota bacterium (assembly GCA_039590215.1). Classification (GTDB taxonomy): domain Bacteria; phylum Gemmatimonadota; class Gemmatimonadetes; order JACCXV01; family JAHWKZ01; genus CAMYLR01. The sequence goes on from JBDHFX010000011.1 coordinate 35,201, forward strand.
CCGACCTGGGGGCCGATGATGCGCCTATGATTCACGTGTTCAACAAGTTTGACCGAGTGCCGGCGGGTGAGCGGGCGAGCTTGCGGGCGCACATCATGGCCGACTACGAGAACGGGGTGATGGCTTCGGCGATCGAGCCGCGCGGCCTGGAAGCGCTGACCGACGCGCTGACCGAGTTCTTCAAGGCGCGAAAGGCGCGCGTCGTGGTTACGTTGCCGCTGAGCGATACACGTTCGCTGGCTCGGCTCCACGAGCTTGGCGAGGTGCTGGCGCGCCGCTACACCGACTCCGAGGTCGAGGTCGAGCTTGAGACGCGGCCCGAGGTAGTGGCTCGCATCGAACAGAGCGGGCTTTCGGTCGAGGAGGTCGAGTGAGCAGCAAAGCACCGTCGGTGTTTGTGTATGGCGCCGGCCGGGTCGGGCTGGCGATCGCCAACCTGGCGCGCGAGCGGGGCGTCGATGTCGTCGGGCTATGGAACCCGCATCCGCTCAAGCCACGCCGGGCGGCATTGGCCAAGGGTTTTGATCTGGCGATCAATGGGCAACCGCCCGCGATCCGCGCCGATCTGTGGTTGATTGCGGTGCCCGACGACGCGATCTGCGCCACCCGACCAGCCGTTGCGGCCCACTGTGCTGGCGCCCATCCGGCCAGTCTCTTGCAGTCGTTATCGGGGGACGGCGTAGCTTGCGGCTCGTGGCACCCGGCGATGACGTTCCGCGGTGCGGAGACGGACCCGGCTGCGCTGGCGGTCGCGGTCGTCGCGCTGGAAGGTGAAGACGCAGCGGTTGCGTCGCTGGAAGCATTTACCGAAGCACTCGGGTTGGGCTTCATCCACGTGCCTGCGGAGAGAAAGCCGCAGTACCACGCCGCGCTGGTGCTGGTGGCCAACGGCCGGGTGGCGTTGGACGCGGCTGCGGCGCGACTTCTGCTATCGGCAGGTATTGACGCCGAGACCGCACGCGATGTGATCGCGCCGCTGGTCGGTCGGACCGACGAGAACCTGGCGGTCAAACTGCCTGACAAGGCACTGACTGGGCCGGTGGCCCGGGGCGACGTCAAGACCGTTCGAGAACAACTCGACGCTCTGGCGCCGTTCCCGAAGATGTGCCAGCTATACCGAGCGCTAGGCGTGGTCGCGCTGGAGTTGGTTCCTGAGCGCGTCCGCGGCGAAGGTCATCGTCAGGTGGCCGAGCTCATTGCAGACCATGAGGATAAGAGAGAGGAAGCGCATGCTCACGCTAGCCGACATTCGAGAGAACGCTGAGGTAACCCATTACTTGGATCGCGCCGATGGCGTGCTCGAGTCGATCGGTTACACCGAACACGGTCGGCGTCACGCTAATGTCACCGCGCAGCGCGCCAAGGCGGTAGTCGAAGCGCTCGAGCGGCCGCCCAGGCAGTGCGAGTTGGCCGGGATCGCCGCGTATCTTCACGACATCGGTAACATCGTGAACCGTGATCATCACGCGCAGTCCGGTGCGGCGATCGCCCACGGGCTCTTGCGTGAAGCCGGGCTCTCGATCGAGGAAACGATCGAGGTCGTGACCGCGATTGGCCATCACCACGAGACCGACGGGGCGCCGGTGAGCGACATCGCGGCGGCGCTGATCCTGGCCGACAAGTCCGACGTTCATCGCTCGCGCGTCCGCGACAAGGCGATGATCCACTTGGACATCCACGACCGCGTCAACTACGCGGTCACCCGCTCGTCGCTCAAGGTCGTTGGGCCACACGCCGCTAAGGAGCTGAAGGGCGAGCGCGGGAACGGCAACGACTCGGGCGGGGAGAACTCGGACTCCAGTGCCACAACGCACGATACGGCCCAGTTCACAGCGTCGGATTACGACGAGGGCGAGACCCCTGAAACGAAGCCCACCGTCACGTTGGCGCTGACGATCGATACCAAGATCTCGCCCGTTATGGAGTACTTCGAGATCTTCCTGCCGCGAATGATTCTATCGAATCGGGCCGCAGACAGGTTGGGAGCTGTCTACAAGCTGGTCATCAACGAAACCCCATTGATGTAGCCCCCTTGAATTCCTGAGTCCCACCGCACGGTATTGCTAGCATGCACAAGCAATGGAAGATCTGGATCGGGTTCGCTGTTTCGGTGGCGGCGATCGTTTACGTGGTGCGGGGAGTGCACTGGGACGAGGTTGGTTGGTCGCTAAGGCGGGCCGATCTCGGGCTTCTCGCGCTCGTGTTTGTGTTGAACCCCATCGTTAACGTGATCGCCCGCGCCATTCGCTGGAGAATCCTGCTAAAGCCGTACGGCAACGTGCCGCTGGCGGGATGCGTCAGCGCCACTGCCATCGGGCTCATGGCAAACAACGTCTTGCCGGCGCGCATCGGCGAGTTCGTACGTGCCTACGCGCTGAGCCGGCGCGAGAAAGTTCCCACCGGGACGGCGTTCGGGAGCTTGTTCGTCGAGCGGATGCTCGATGGGTTTGCAGTGCTGACGATTCTGTTCTTCCTCACGCTGAGCTTTCCCTTTCCGGATTGGGTCGACACCGTCGTGCGGGTCGCGCTTTATGTTTTTGTCGGCTTTTTCGCTTTCCAGGCGGTGCTCGCTTTTCATCCGCAGGCTTTCGTTCGAGCATCGAAATGGCTTACGCGCAACCTGCTTGGTGGTCGGTTCGAGGAGTCGATAGAACGTGCGCTGGTGACGTTCGCCGACGGGTTTCAGCTACTTCGCCGGCCCGTGTTAGTCGT
>JBDHFX010000012.1:0-23065 GCA_039590215.1 Gemmatimonadota bacterium
GATCTCCTGCTGGCGACTCTCGGCGCGTGTCCCGCTCTCCATGAGCTGGAGGTAGTCGACGATCACCATTCCGATGTCGCGCTGCTGTTTGAGGCGTCTCGCCTTGGCCCGCATCTCGAGAACGTTCAGCAGGCCGCTGTCATCGATATAGATCGCCGCCCGCCGCAATCGTTCGCAGGCGTCAGCCACGTTCTTCCACTGATCGCTCGACGCCTGACCGGTGCGCAGCGTCTTGAGCGACACACCCCCCTCGGTGCTGATCAGTCGCTGAACGAGCTGCTCCATCGACATCTCGAGGCTGAAGACCGCGACCGGAAGGTCTTCCACGATCGCCGCGTGGGCTGCGATGTTCAGCGCAAGGCTCGTCTTTCCCATCGAAGGGCGGCCGGCCACGATGATCAGATCGCTGAGTTGGAAACCGGCCGTGAACTCGTCGAGATCCCGGAAGCCGGTCGCCACCCCGGTGATCGCTTCCTTCTGCGATGACAGCGATTCGAGTTGCATCAGCGCCCCTTGAAGCAGCTGGCTGATGGCGGTAAACGACTTCTTGAAGCGGTGCTCCGACAGACGGAAGATCCGCTCTTCCGCGCGATTCAGAAGTTGGTCGGAGCGGTCAGTAGACCGATACGCCTCGGTAGCGATATCGGTGCCGGCCAGAATCAGCCGCCGCTTGACCGCGGAGTCCAGGACCAACCGTGCGTGGTAGTCGATATTGGCGGCGGTCGGCACGATCTCGACGATGCGCGCCAGGTATTCCTCGCCGCCGACCTCTTCGAGCGCTCCCAGCCGATTGAGCTCTTCACGCACCGCGAGCGCGTCCGGCGCGTGCCCCTGATCGCGGAGGTCCCCAATGGCAGCAAAGATCCGCCGGTGAGCGGGATGGTAAAAGTCCTCCCGGTCGAGAATCTCCATCGCTCGATCTGCGGCGGTCTCCTCGAGCAACATCCCGCCGAGAACTGAGATCTCGGCTTCGTCGCTGTGTGGTGGAACCCGTTCGACCCCAGTCGGGGTCATGATCGCGGAAGGGATCGTGGCCACGCCGTCGGTCATTGCGAAGCCCGCCTCTGCAGCTCCTCGTCGTACACTTTTCTAGCCAACTGAACATCCTCCCACGTCGGGCGCTTGAGGTTTGGGTTTCGCAGCAGCGCCGCCGGATGATACGTCGCCACCAACGACACGCCCCTATACTCAAACACGCGACCGCGGAGCGACGCCATCGAGCCGTCGATGTTCAGCAGTGTGCGCGCGGCGTGACGACCGAGCGCCAGGATCACAGCCGGATCGATGATCTCGATCTGCCGCTCGAGGTACGGCTCGCAGGCCGCGATCTGATTCGGGGTCGGATCGGCGTTCTTTGGCGGCCGGCTCTTCAAAATATTGGTGATAAACACTTCGTCACGCCCGAAACCGATCGCCGCCAGGATCTTCGTCAACAGCTGGCCGGCCTTCCCGACGAACGCCTCACCCTGCTGATCCTCGTAGTAGCCCGGCGCTTCGCCGACGATCATAAAACCGGTGTCCGGTGTTCCGCTACCAAAGACGCCTTGGGTTCGGCTCTTGTGGAGCTCGCACTTGGTGCAGTCGAGCACTTCCTGCCGCAGCGCATCCCATCCGGCAGCGTCAAAACCGCTCTCATCCGGGGCGGTACTGGTTGAGCTTACCGTCTCCTCGGCCACTTCGTCTGTCCGATACAAGAAACGCTCGCCAAGAGCTCGGGCTCTCGCCAACCGAGCGACCCCCTCGCCACTCGCTCTTTGCCCGCTCACCTCTCGGCCGTCGTCAATGCACTCTGTTGATCGAGAACGTGGTTGACGAGCCGCTCAGCCAGCTCGCTTTTCGACATCAACTCAAAATCGGTGATCGCTCCGTCGCGACCCAACAACGCCACCCGGTTCGTGGTGTGACCGAATCCGGCGCCTTCTTCGAGTGGGTTGTTCACGACGATGTAATCGCAACCCTTCGATTCGAGTTTCGTCCGAGCGCGCTCGAGTATGTCATCGGTCTCGACCGCAAAACCAACCAGCACCGTCTTCGGATCACGATTGGCGGCTGCGCGCGCCAAGATATCCTCGGTGCGGGCCAGCTGTAACACGCCGTCCCACTCGTCCTTCTTGAGCTTGTGCTCCGCGCTCTCAGGCGACCAGTCGTTCACCGCCGCCGCCATCCAAAGTTGTGCCGCGCCAGGCAGCGCCGCGTGGACCGCCTCACTCATCTCGGCGACCGTTCGCACCGCGACCGTCCGGACGAAAGGCGGTGGTGGCACCTCGGTCCGACCGTGAATCAGCGTGACATCGGCTCCCTGGAGCCACGCCGCTCTGGCGAGCGCGAAACCCATCCGCCCACTGGCGCGATTAGTCAGCGTTCGCGCCGGATCGACGTCCTCCTCGGTGCGGCCGGCAGTCACAACGACGCGATGGCCCTCGAGACGCGTTGAGCCGTTGACCACCCGATCGAGCGCCGCCACAATAGATCGGTTGCCCGGCCACCGACCGATCCCCTCCTCGCCGCACGCCAACGGCCCCTCGTCCGGGGTGACGATCCAATACCCGCGTTCGCGCAACACCGCGCGGTTGGCAACCACCGCCGGGTGGGCGTACATCGTCGCGTTCATGGTCGGCACGAGCACCACCGGGGTCTTTCGCGGATCGACCGCCAGCAGCGTCGTCGTCAACAGGTCGTCACCAATCCCCGCCGCGGCCTTGCCGAGCAGGCTAGCGGTAGCCGGAGCCACAACCAGCGCATCGATGCCGCGGGCGAAATCGAGATGCGGAAACTGAGAGTAGGCGCCCTCCTCGTCGTGGGACCATCCTTCCCACAGCGAGGTTCCGACATGCTCGCCGCTCAATGCCTCGAACAGCGCGGGCCGTACGAGCTCAGCCGCTGAAGCACTCTCGACGACGCGAACCCGCGCGCCCGCCCGCTGCAGATCGCGCATGAGGTCAACCGCCTTGTAGCAGGCGATGCCGGACGTCACCCCGAGGGTGACAACCCGGCCAGCGAATGGTTGAGGTTCGACTACGACGACCTCTTATCTACGACTGCGTAGTCGATCTCGCCGGCAACGAGGTCTTCTAGAGCTCGCGTCGTGTACTTGCTCTTCCACTCCTTACCACCTTCCTTGGGCAGCTCGTTGAGCTTGCGCGCGTAGGCGGCAGCGACCATGATCGACTCGTACTTGTTGTCGCCCGAGGTCGCGGCGGCGATCTCACCTGCTGTGTAAACCTGCATCAATTTCCTCCTGATTCGCAGATCGCTTCCACTCGTCCTCGATCGGGAAAGCGGCTATCGATCCATTCTTGAAGGCTATCACGCCGAGCGCGTCGATGCTCCTCGGCGCGGATGATACTCGCGAACACTTCAACCGTTCTCTTCACCTCGTGATTGACGATCACGTACCGATAATCAGCCACGCAGTCGATCTCGTTTAGCGCCTCATCCACCCGTGCCTGGATAGCCTCCGGCGACTCCGTGCCACGACCCTGAAGGCGCTCTTCCAGCGTCGCATGAGAAGGCGGTAGCAAAAACACGGTTACCGCGTCGGGGTATTCGCGCATGAGCTGTGCACCACCCTGAACGTCGACGTCGAGCAGCACATGAAAGCCGTCCGCCAGCGCAGCTACGATTTCCGACCTGGGTGTACCATAGAAATGGCCGTGCACCAACGCCCACTCGGCCAACTCGTCCACGTCTCTGGCGCGCTCGAACTCTATCACATCAACGAAACGGTAATCCCCCTCGTCTATCTCGCCCTCGCGCTGGGGGCGGGTCGTCAGCGAGACCGAGAATCGCAGCCTCGGGTCCAGCTTCAAGATCTCGTTCGCGACCGTGGTTTTGCCAGCTCCACTTGGCGCCGACAAGATGATCGGAAACGGTCGTGTCGTGGCCTCCACGCTCACTCGACGTTCTCGGCTTGCTCGCGGAGTTTTTCCATCTCGGACTTGATCTCGATCGCCGCCTGCTGCATCTCGGCATCATTCGCTTTGGCCGCCACGGTATTCGCTTCGCGGTTCATCTCCTGAATCAGGAATGTGAGCTTGCGGCCGACGGCTCCACCGTTGCCGGCCGTCAACTCTGACCCAAACTGCTCGATGTGGGTTCGCATACGCATCAGCTCCTCGCTGATATCGAGCCGATCCGCGATAAGCACGATCTCCTGCGCCACTCGATGGTCGAGTTCCTCCGCCAACTCGGGTACCAAAGCCTGCACTTTGTCGCGCAATCGATGCCGCTCATGTTGCTCGCGCTCCGGCGCCCGCTCCTGAAGCACCTGACGCCAACGTTCGATCGTCTCCAAGCGGCTCCGAAACTCTCGCTCCAGCGCCTCTCCCTCCGTGCTGCGGCTCACCACCAGCTCGTCCAACGCCACGCCCAGAGCCTGACGAGCTCCGTCCAGGAACGTGGCGTCGTCGAGCACCTCGCCTGCTGAATGCCACTCTACGACCCCGGGCAGCGACAACAGCGTCTGAATGCTGATCCCACCTTCGACCCGGCTCCCGAGGCCCCGAGCGATCTCGAGAAACTGGTCGACGAGTTGCTGGTTCACCCGTGGCGCCTGCGAACTGCCTCCGCCAACCGGCTCGATCTCGACCTTGGCCGATAGGTGACCCCGCTCACACCGCTCGGCGCATTGCGCCACCAGCGTGTTCTCGAGATGGCTGAACTCCCGCGGAAGTCGGAGCTTGGTGTTGAGAAAGCGGTGGTTGACGGACTTTATCTCGGCGAGAAACTGGTACCTGTCCACCTGCGCCTCGCCGCGCCCGAACCCAGTCATGCTATGAATCACGAGACGCCTCCGGTGAATCTTTAAATTTACCGCTAGATCCCTCGATCAGCAACGATCGAGTTCCCCCGATCAGACCTTCGATTCCCAATCGCCGGGGAGCAGGCTGGCGGCAGCCCCGACGCCCTGCTTGACCGCCAGAATCAAGTCACGGCGACCGTCCCAGTGCTCGAGCACGACGTCCTCATCGACGCGATTGAGGAGGCTGTGAAGCGCCAGGAGCGCCACCACGATGTCATCGAGTTGACCCAGCCCGGGCACGAAATCGGGGATCACATCAATCGGCGAAACTAGATACAAGACGGTGCCACCCAGGATGAGCTTGCTTCGCTTGGGCACCCGAGGGTCGGTCAACAGCCGCTTGAGCAACAGAACAAAGTGCGGCAGGAGCAGCGCCAGCTCGAGCAGAACTTGCTTGGCTTTGTGGCCAGCGTCGTCTTCGTTCGATATCGGGTACACCTGCTCAGGCACAGGCGTTCTCCTCACCGGCTATCGAGTCGCTGCCGGAACCCGAGTCGACGCCGGATCGGCGCAGAGCATTGATGCGGGCGGCCGCTACTCCGGCGCCAAAACCGTTGTCGATGTTCACCACTGTGACACCGGGAGCGCAGCTGTTCAACATCCCCAGGAGTGCCGTCAGGCCACCAAACGAGGCACCATAGCCGACGCTGGTGGGAACAGCGATGACCGGGGCCGGGGTTAAACCTCCGATAACCGACGGCAGCGCGCCCTCCATGCCGGCCACGACTACCACCACACCCGCTTCCGCCACCGTTTCGCGGTGGGCCAGCGTGCGGTGGATGCCGGCTACACCGACGTCGGCCACCCGCACGACCGATTCACCGTGCAGACGCACGGTCTCGATCGCCTCCTCTGCCACCGGGAGATCGCTGGTTCCCGCGGTCATCACCACCACCGGCCGACCTGCTGCAGGTGGCGGCGCCCCCGCGCTAACGGTGCGCGCCAGCGGGTTGTGGCGCGCGCCAGGGACCACGGCTCGGATCGCCGAAGCATGCTCGTCGTCAGCTCGCGTGGCCAGCAATCGCCCCGATCGCTCCCACATCCGTGCCGCGATGTCGCCGACTTGCGCAGCGGTTTTGCCGGAGCAGAAGATCGCCTCTGGAAACCCGGTCCGGGATGCTCGGTGATGATCGATGGTGGCGAACGGAAGCGTCTCGGGCGGCGAAACGGCCTGTAGCTCCCGGTGCGCGTCTTCGACCGCCAGATGACCGTCCCGAACCGCCCGAAGTATCGTGCGCAACGAGTCTTGCATCATTAGGTTCAAGTCTATCGTCCGCTGTCATCACGTACCACCGAAGCGCCGGAGCCTCTCGCTGGCCTGGGATCCACCACCACGACAACTCAGTCTCGTCAACGACGAAGTTCACGTGTGGCGGATCGAGCTCGATGTGTCACCGTCGTCGTTGGCACGGGCCCGCGACGTGCTGTCGACCGGCGAACGCCGGCGCGCAGCCCGTTACCGAGTGCCGGATCGGCGACACCGCTTCGTCTCGGCGCGGGCTGCGCTGCGCGCGATCCTCGCCGGTTATGTCGGCCAGTCACCAGCCACGGTGCGATTGGGTCTACACCCGTCCGGTCGTCCATTTCTCCACTCTCGCGGAGACGACTCGATCGACTTCAACCTCGCGCACTCGGGTCACATGGCGCTGGTCGCAGTGGCACGTGGTCGCTCGGTGGGCGTCGATATCGAGCAGCTGAGGCCCGGTCTCCCTTACGAGCGCATCGCCGAGCGATTCTTTGCCGACCGCGAGGTCGCAGCGCTGCAAGAGGTCCCAAACGCGGGTCGACCGGCCGCCTTTTTCACGTGCTGGACACGGAAGGAAGCGTACCTCAAAGCCAGCGATCACGAGCTCGGGATGGGCTTGCCCGCGGCGCTTTCTCGTTTCGCGATCGTGTCGCAGCCAGATCGGTCAATCGCGATCTTGTCGGTTCCCGGTCGCCCCAACGAGACGACCCATTGGTCGCTGGTCGACCTCGACGTCGGGGCGGGGTTCGCCGGTGCGCTGGCGATCGAAGGCCGTGCCAAGTCACGCCTTTTCGATTGGGTCGCGCCTACACAGTGATCATCCGATCTCAGCGATGACGGTGAACCGCGTCACTGTGGCTGCGTGGCTCGTGGCGGTTTGGGTGATGCCCGCGACCGTGCTAGGCCAAGAGCATCGACCCGCTGAGCCGGTACCGATCGACTCGATCCCGACCGACGTCGCGCCCCCCCCTCGGCCCAACCTGCCGATCTTGACCGAGATCGAGACCGCCGATCACCCACCGCGCTGGCTTCCTTCGCTCGACGGTCTGTACGGCTTTTCGATTCTGCGCTACAACCGAGTGTCTGGCCTCGTGCCGGCGTGGGGGCTCACGCTCGAAGCGACCGATCCGCAGACCACGCCCAGCCTGGGGGGCAGGATCGGGATCGCGACAACCCATGAGCGGGCCTACTGGAATGGGTGGGCCGAGCAGCGACTGCCCGTTCCCGGCGCGGTGGTCGTTCGTTACGAGCACTTCCAGCGCCAAGCGACCTTCGACGACTGGCGGGTGCCCAAGCGTGAGAACGATATCGACACGTTCTTCGCCGGCAACGACCTACTGGATTGGTGGCGGGAGAAGGGATACACGGTTTCGGTCGACGCCGAGGTCCCCAGCGCACGGTATGGAGGACGCGTGACGTTCCTCAACGCTGCTCAGCGTAGCGAGCGGAATCGCTCTCCGTTTGCGCTCTTCGATGACGATGACTTCCGCGGTAACCCGCGCGTTGCGGATGGCAAGCTTCACAGTCTCACGCTGTCATTTCGGTTTAACGGGCGAGATGTCCAGAGCCCGCTGCTGCCGGCGCCGGGCTGGTTCGTGGGTGGTGAGTGGGAGCGGGGCGGCGGATTTATTGGAGGCGACATCGACTTCGTGCGCGGTGCGGTCGATGTCAGACGCTACACCCGGTTCGGGCGTGACACCTGGTGGGACTGGCAGGTCCTGTGGCTCGGCGCGCTCACCAACCGCGGCGTCCCGCCCCAGCGGCTGGTGCGCCTCGGGGGTCCGGGATCGCTGCGCGGTTTCCCAACTGCCGCCTTTGTCGGCGAAGAAGGGCTCCAGGCATCCACCGAGATCCGGTTTCCCCTGCCGGTCAACCGCCGCATCGCGCTCATATTCCTATCATGGCACCTGGTCGGGTTTGCCGACGCGGGCGCGGTCGGCGACTACGAGGACTGGCACGCGGACGTCGGCGTCGGGGTCTCTGGCATCAACTTGTTCTCGTACCTAGGCTTCTTCGTCGCCCAGCGGGTCACCGATCTGGATCTGTCGAATAGCGACCCCCGGTTTATTGTCAGGCTGCGACGTGATTTCTAACTTGCGGCATTACCCCTGTGCGGCCACGACTTGGAGAAACACCTGGTCATGAAATTGTTCGAGTTCTTCAACGACACCGAGGTCACCCTCGACCTCGTCGCCACCAATAAGAAAGCCGTCCTGGAAGAGATGGTCGAGCTGTTTGGCCTCGACCAGGACGCCCAACAGTTGCTCGTCAAGCTGCTCAAGAAGCGCGAGAACCTCGGTTCGACCGGGATAGGGAAACATGTCGCCATTCCCCATTGTCGCTCACTCGTCGTCAACCGCCTCCGGGTAGCCTACGGTCGCAAGCCAGCCGGCCTCGATTTCAATGCGATCGACGACCAACCGGTCAACCACTTGTTTCTCATTGTCGCACCGCCAGTCGAGATCTCCAACCAGTACCTCCCGGTACTCGGGAAGATCGCCCAATTCTGCAAGAATGAGCAGAACATTGCGCAACTCAATGACATCAGCTCGACGGATGAGTTCCTGGCCGTCCTGAAAGACGCCGAGGTTTAGGGGAGGGTCAGGCTGGAGACGAGCATCGAACGGCTGATCGCGCTACAGGATCTAATGCAGCTTCAACGCGATATCGGTGACAACTCGTACGAGGCACTTGGATTCGAGACCGATGACGCAGCCACTATCGATGCCGAAATCGAAAGCCTAAAGGCGGAAATCGACCCCGCAGTGTTGCGACGGTTCGAGACGATCGCGACTAAGTACGATCGGCCACTCGTGCCCGTGCACAACGGGGTCTGCTACGGGTGTTTCGTTCGCTATCCCACCGCCAAGCTGGCCGACATCGGGGACATGCCGACGACGTGCGAGAACTGCGGCCGGCTGATCTATCAGGTCCCTTGATCTGCGCTTAGCCGACCGCTATCGGGTCAGCTTCACCGCTCGATTCTACCGGCTGACGGACGCGCAGGCGTTTTAGCGCCGTCTTCCCGTTGGCCTCGAGCTTGTACCAATAAACGCCCGCCGGCACCGGTTCCCCGTCATTGTTGTTGCCATCCCAAGCTACCCGGTGGAGACCGAGTCCTTGACGCTGATCGACGAGCACCACGACCTCTTGCGCTAGGAGATTGTAGATCACGAGTCGCGCGTGCGTCTCGGCGTCCAATCGATAGGTGAAGATCGTCGGGCTGACGCCTGGCGTGAACGGGTTGGGGAAGTTCTGCTCGAGGTAGAACTCCTCGTCACGGAGCCCGGTCTGTGCGGCCAGCAAGCTTGGTAGGGCGATCGCCAGGACGACCGCCAACCCGATCAGGACAGCCAGCCTACGGCGCGTGAGTGACCCAGGCGTCGGGGTACCCACGTTGGGCGACGTGAGTCCGCCAGCGCTCGGCTGTCGCGCGATCGACGAACCGCCCCAGGTAGACACGGTACACGTCGCCGTCGACGAACCACCGCGGCAGTTCGGGAAACTCCTCTTCGAGTTGTCGGATTCGTACAAGGGTTCCAGTCTCGCTATTGAATGCCCCCATCTGAAGGGTCCACTGACCGCTCCCAACGGGTGGATTATACGTCGCTGGGGCGTCTAGGGTTCCGATGAGCTCTTCGGTGCTCGGGTCGCCCGCCACCCGCGGGGTCGTCAGCTCCGGTGTCGCCGGCGGTGCCGGCGCGCCGATCACCGAGTCGGGATGGACGAACGGCTCGTAGACACCGGCCGCGATCGCCTCCGCTTGCGTATCGAACTCGCGCTCACGCTGGGCCGTCTCCCGAGCCGCGCTGAACTCGGCGTCGTCGCTTTTATCGCCGCTCGTTGTCGGGGCCCGACGATCCGGTGAGCTGGCGCACGCGCCAGCGATCACCAACGCCAACAGGACGCTGTACCGAGCGACCGACAGACTCATGCTGTGGGCTCGGCGAGGACCCGCGTGTTGCCGTCGCGCAGCGTCACTCCATCCCGATCGAAATACTCGAGCACAGGGATCAAAAATTTCCGACTGACTCCCAAGATCTCCTTGCAGGTTCCGGTGTCCACCGATCCGTCCAGTTTCAGCCGCTCAACGAGTGCGAGCCGCGCCCGTTCGAGCGCCGACATATCGATGTACCAATCGCTCGCCAGCTTGACGAGTTCGCCGCCCCGTTCAAGGTAATGCTGGAGTTCTCTCAGCCGCTGCTCGTCCACACCGAGTCGCTTCGCAAGCCGGATCGTGTCAGGGGCTTCGAGACCCGCCTCTCGATAGACGTTTCGGATCGAGCCGACCAGTCGCTCTTCCTCTTCCTTCAGCTCGATGGCGTGGCCGGCAATCGCGACCATCGTCCCTCGGCGTTCGAGTTGGCCACCGTCTACAAGCGCACCGATCACCGCTTCGACCAGCGCCGAATCGGCGCCATCAACAGCCTGTCGCGCTGCCTCCAGACCGATGCCGGGCTGAAGGGGTTGGTGTCGGTGATACGAACCCACGGCTTCAATCAACTGTTTGGCCGCGGCGTTGACCGCACTCTGAGCAAACCAACGCTCACCGTGACATTCGACGCTGTCAGGAATGGCCGCCAACGCGGTCTCGAGTTGGTCTGTACCGAGTCCGGTATCGAGCACCAAACTCGTGTCGACGACCCCCCGGCCGCCGGCCATCTCCAGGATCTGGGCGACGCGCTCAGGTGGTTTCGCGCAAACGATCTCAGCCAGTCGCGTGGCGTGCTCGGCGCGCTCGCGAGCTCGGACTCGAGGCGGGGCGCGCAACACGATCTCCGCCCCACCGATCGACTCGACCGGGCTGTAGGCTCGTACGACGAGGCGATCACCGGACGCGATCACGATCGGCTTCTCGAACCGGACCCGCCCATATCCCTCTTCTCCCGGCTTGACGTCGCGACCCGAGTACCACCGCACGCGACCCATCACCTCCGCTGTTCCGTGGTGGAACCGCAGTCGATCACCAGACTCGATTGCACGTGGCGCCGACGCCACCAGCCAGAGTCGTACATCCGTCCGACGAATCGGACGCCATCCCGCATCCGGCTCGACGAGCACCATGCCGCGGCGAATTGCCTGTGCTCCGGTGCCCGTCAGCGCCAACGCCGTGCGTTGGCCGGAGCGTGCTCGCTCAACGGGCGACCCGTGCACCTCGATCGACCGGACGCGAACCGAGCCGCCATCCGGCAGCACTCTCAGCGTGACCCCACGGGCGATGGTGCCCGTCCAGAGCGTCCCGGTCGCTACGGTTCCCACCCCAACCACAGGAAACGACCGATCAACGGGCAATCGGGTGGGTCTATCCGTATGAACGCTCGAAGCGTCCATCGCCGCGCGCGCCAACGCCGCACGCAATTGCTCGATGCCTTCTCCCGTGCGTGCGGAGACGATCACCGTTTCCGATCCCTCGAGTCGGGTACCGGCGAACATCTCGACCGTGGTTTCAGCCACAAACTCGGACCACTCGGCATCAACCAGATCCGACTTCGTGATCGCCACCACCGCGCGCTCGATCCCGAGCGCCTCGAGCACCACGACATGCTCTCTGGTTTGCGGCATGACGCCTTCATCTGCGGCCACGACCAACAGCGCAGCATTGATGCCGGTCGCGCCGGCTACCATGTTCTTTATGAACGCTTCGTGCCCCGGCACATCTACGAAGCTGGCCGCCGGCGCGTCCGCTCCGAGATCGAGCGGCGCGAAGCCTAGATCGATCGAGATCCCACGCCGCTTCTCTTCCGGTAAACGATCGGTGGCCACGCCGGTCAACGCCTCGACCAACGCCGTCTTGCCGTGGTCGATGTGCCCGGCCGTCCCGATGATGACCGGTCGAGAGTCGGTTGCCGACACAGAGCTCACGCCGCTCCAGGCTTCAAGTCGGCGTGGTACCGGACAAACTCACGAACCAGATCGCGCACCTTCGCGTCCCCGTTGGCGTTTTCCTCCAACTGCTCTAGAAGCTCATACTCCGGGTGATGGTAGAGGTTCAGAAGCGCGTATTCTGCTGGTGACAGTGACCGACACCCGGTACGCTCACGCCGGCATCCCGAACAGACGACGCCACCATCGACGATCGAAAATGATGGTGTTTCCGAGCCGTCGACGGAACGACCGCACGCCACGCACATCGTTAGCTCTGGGCTGACACCCAAGTGGGCGACCGCCGCCGCTCGATGAAAGGTCTCCCACCGTGACATCCTTGCGACCGGCGTGTGGCACAACCGTTCCAACGCCACGGGAACGAGGTCAAACATCGTCACCGCCGGTGCGCCATCGGGCAGTACGGCACGCAGCAACCGAAACCATCGGCCGCCAGCTTCCAAGCGTTCTAACGACTCGGTGATCGCCGGGTAGAGCGTTACCAACTCGGCGCCCGACAACGTTTGGATATCGCGGTTGTCCCGCGAATAATACGTAACCTGAAGACGGCGAAACGGTTCGAGGACCCCGCCAAACCGGCTCTTTGGTCGTTTCACGCCCCGTGCCATGACCGGCACCACGCCTTGATCGCGGGTGAACAGCCGGTAGATCACGCTCGTCTCGCCGAACCGGATCGCCTTTAGCACAAAGGCCTCGGTACGCACGAGCGACATATCAGCAGTTGGCTACAGCAGTTGCGTGAGGAAGAACGACGCCGAGCCCAGAATCAGCAGGAACGAGACGATATCGGTCATGGTCGACAGAAACACCGACGACGAGACGGCCGGATCGAGGCCTAGCTTGTCGAGCAGGATCGGAAACGCCGCTCCCCACAACACGCCGAGCGAGATGGCGCCCCACATCGATCCCCCGATGACGACCCCGACCATGACATCATTTCGCCAGACACCCGCTACGAAACCAATGATCAAAGCGATTAGGAACCCGATCACGAGCCCAGCGATCAGTTCCCGCAAGATCGATCGCAAGGGTCTCGCCGTATGGCTGGCGAGCGCGAGTCGCCTCACCGCTACCGCCGTCGCCTGCACTGCCGAGTTGCCGGCCATAGCGGCGACCACCGGCATGAATACCACGATGAAGGCCATCTGCTGAATGGTGCTCTCGAAGTGCGCGACAACCAACGCGCCCAAACCCGATGTACAGAGGGTAACCAGCAGCCACGGAGTTCTGGACCGTATGATCTCCATGGGCGTGGCGTACGACTCCTCCTGCTCAGCGACACCTGATAGGCGAAAGATGTCCTCGGTTACTTCGGCCTCCATGATGTCGATCACGTCGTCCACCGTGATCCGTCCGAGTAGTCGATCGGACTCGTCTACCACTGGAATGGAAACCAGGTTGTACTTGGCAATCAATCGGGCCACCTCTTCCTGGTCGACGACCGGCAGCACGCGCACGACGTCGGGCTCCATGATCGTCTCGACCGGAATGGCACCGTCGGCCAGAATCAAATCCTGCAAGGCAAGCCGACCGACCAATCTGCCTCGTTGGTCGATCACGTAGACGGTAAAGAAGTCGCGCATCTCGCGCCCCTGTTGCCGGACCGAGACGATCGCCTCGTCGGCGGTGAAATGCGCTGGCACGCTGCAGAGGTCGGTCGTCATCACACCGCCGGCCGATTCCTCGTCGTACTCCATAAGCGCGGCGATCTCGCGCGATTCCTCGGGCTCGATGCGCTCGAGGATTTGGTCGGCGTCCTTCGACGGGAGCTCGGCCAGGATGTCGGCTGCGTCGTCGCGCTCGAGCTCCTCGAACAACGCACTCACGCCGGAGGCGCCAACCGCTTGCAGAAGCTGTGGCCACGATTCCTCGTCCACCTCGGTCAACGTTTCCGCGCGCATCGACGTCGGAATGCGCAAGAAGAGCGACACCCGCTCGTCCCCATCCAACCCGTCGATTATCTCCGCCAGGTCGGCCGGGTGGAGCTCGGTGATCATGGCTTGCAGATCGCCGTCTTCGACGCCCTGCGCAAGCGCCTCGCGTACCCGCGCAACAAGCTCTCTGGTGTGCTCCGCCTGGTCCTTCATCGTCCAATCCGCTTAATCGGCCGGGAAAGGTGTACGCCGCCGGAACCGTACCTTGCGTACACGTTGTGGCGTGGCATCAAGTACGTCGAGCGTCCATCCCCGATGAACGATCACGTCGCCCACTTTGGGGATCCGCCCGAGCCGGGCGATCACAAATCCGGCCACGGTCTCGGCCCGATCAGTCGGCAGGTCGACACCGCGCGCACTGTTAATCTCCGTGATCGGTACTTGGCCGTCAACGACGAACGCGCGACGATTGGGCTCGGGTTGGGTATCGTGCTCATCTCGAATATCGCCCACCAATTCCTCGACCAAGTCCTCCAGAGTGACCATGCCAACGACCTCAGCGTCGTCGGAAATGACCGCGAGGTGACAACGACGACGCTTCATCTCGAGCAGTAGCGTGTCACAACGAGTACCAGGACTACTGTGAACGACGGGACGAGCGGCTGGTCTTTGCTCGGGTGTGCCGCCAAACAGATCAAACACGTGCACCATGCCGAGAATCGATACCGAGTCAGGACCTCTGATCGGTATGCGGGAAAAACCGGTGCGTCGAACCAGCGTGGTGATATCACCGATCGTTGCGTCCCACCCAGCATCAACGACCCGACTGACCGGGGTCATGATGTCCTCGACTCTCGTGCGACCAAACTCGAACACGCCACTGATGATCTCCCGTTCACCCGATTCCACTAACCCCTCGCGCTCACCCTCAACGAGCATCAACTCAAGGCCGCGCTGATCCAGTGCAGCTTGCATCTCTGACGTTCCGCCGGCGTACTGGAAAATCAAAGACGCGATTCGGTCAGCAAACCGACTAATCGGTCCGAAGATCCAGGTCCCAGCGCTGAGGATTCGGATTGTCGAGGCTGACGTTCGATCACGCCCACCGTCAACGAACCTGCCCGACACCACCTCCTCTGCCCCAAACAGGAGCGGCCCTAGAATGAGCGTGACGACTAGGGCCACAACCCAAGCCGATCCACCCGCAAATCGCTGCATCGTTGCGGCCATGAGAACCGCGGCGGCGGCAACCGCCACCGCGTGTCCCGCGCGAATCGGTCCCAACAAATGACCCGGTGATTCACCAAAGCGAGCCGATGCCCAACCCGATCCGCGGACGGTGTCCAAGACCCATCGCTGCAGCCGCACCCTGCCGGCCGATAGCAACATCCTCTCAGAGGCGGCAAAAAAAGTGGCGGCGGCAACCGCCGCTGCTATGCCCAGCAGGGCGATCACGCGGCGTCGCCTTCGGCAGTCGATCCATCGTCATCGAGGGGTTCGGCGATCACCTTGGTAATCCGCTTGCCATCGACGGTCTCGACCCGAAAAAGCCAATCAGCCAGGCGGACCTCTTCCCCACCCTCCGCAATTCTCCCCATCTCGCTTGCTACCAGCCCACCGACCGTTTCGACTTCGTCCGCCCGTAGATCAGCACCAGTCAACTCGTTGAAGTCGTCGAGATCGAAACCACCGTCCAGCCGATACCGCCCGCCGGCGATCAACTCGACACGAGGCTCCTCACGATCGTGCTCGTCGCGTATTTCCCCAACCAACTCTTCGATGATGTCTTCGAGCGTTACGATGCCCGCCATGCCACCGTACTCGTCGACGACGACCGCCATGTGGATACGATCGCGTTGGAACTCTCGTAGTAAGTCGTCGATCCTCTTCGCCTCGGGAACGAAGGTCGGCTCCCACAGGAGCTCCTCGATCGTGTCGGGGGCCTTCGCCAACCCATGGGCGAACACGACCAGCTCCTTCGCGTACAAGACCCCGACCATCGTATCCAGGTCGCCCCGGTAGACTGGAATGCGCGAGTGCCCTGTGCCTTTGACCAGCTCCACTGCGTCGCGCCACGAGGAACCCGCGTCGATGGTTACCACGTCAGGGCGCGGCGTCATGACCTCGCGCACGGTTGTCTCGCCAAACGAGAAAAGCGACGGTGCGTCTGGTGAGGCCGGGTCGGTGTCTGACGCGTCTTCGTCTGGGGCGCTCGAATCCGCGCGGCGCCAGAAGTCATCCAGATGTCCGAGAATCGTCATTGCTGGCTCGACCGCTCTTATCCACACCACCAATACCGGAGCGGTTCTTCGTGCCCACGCTTCGGGCCGCTCGGCGCCGATCGCGCGCGCCACCCGATCGGCAAACACCAACGCGATCAATGCCACAGCTAGCACCAATCCAAGCCCGACTAGAACACCAAACCGCTCCCCCGTCAATAGGTCTGCGGTCAACCAGCTCGTCGCCGCCATCCAGACAAAAAAGACGATGCGGCCAAATGAGGTTCCACGTTGAAGGTGATCGGGACTGCGGATGAGCTCTGCTACACTCGTCGTCTCGGCAGTCAGTTGACTCGGCTTGAGCGAGAACAACGAGCCCTCACAAAGCGCGAAGAAACTGATCCCAGTGAATCCAAGAAAAGCCGCTACGAGGAGTCCGATTTCATTCATCCGAATCGCCTCTCGATCCGGCGCCTAACCCCCTTCGGCGACGGCGCACTGAACCCACTGTTCCTGTTTCTCTCGCATAGTTCGATCGGCCGACTCTGTCTCATGATCATAACCCGCCAGGTGCAGGGCACCGTGAACGAACAATCTGCAGAGTTCGCGCTGAATAGGCTCCGCACGTCGGGTTGCCTGCTCACGCGCTCGATCGATCGATACGTAAATGTCACCGATGACCCCGCCGGATCGCTCGAGTTCGTACGGAAACGCGAGCACGTCAGTTGGACCCGTCTTGGCACGAAATTGCGCGTTCAATAGAGCGAGGTCCTCGTCATCGGTGAGGATACAGTTCACCGTGCCGACCTCCAATCCCCCCTCAGCCAATAGCGAGGCTAGCGTTTGGACGGGAAAGGGATCGAACTCAGACGGGGGTTCGATCAGCGGATGAAAGTGGATCCGAAGGCTCATCTCGGGCCTCGGGTGCGTGCAGTGACACCGTCGGGTAATCGATTCGGTGGTGGTGAATCCCGCCCAATACAGAGACGAACTTCTCCTGCACTATGGCTAGGTCACGAAAAGTCAGATCAGCCTCGTCGAGCTGGTGCTCCTCCAACTTCATCTCCACGATGCGACGAACGGCTTTCCGGAAGCTCTCCGGGGATGGATCACTTACGACCCGGCAGGCGGCTTCGACCGAGTCGGCGAGCATGACAACCGCGGTCTCCTTCGATCGTGGTCGCGGCCCCGGGTACACGAAATCGCTCGCCATCTGGTCATGACTTCGACCTTGCTGCTCCGCCTTGTGCCAGAAATACGTCAGACGAGTCGTGCCGTGGTGCTCGCGGATGAAGTCGATAACGTCTTCTGGAAGTCCCGCTGCGGTCGCCATCTCTATGCCGTCGTGAACGTGGCGAGAGACGATCCGAGCACTTGCCTCGGGGCTCAGCGAGGTGTGAGGGTTGACTCCGCCGCGCTGGTTCTCGGCGAAATATTCGGGCCGCATCCCCTTTCCGATATCGTGATAGTAGGCACCAACACGGGTCAGGAGCGAGTTGGCCCCGATGCCCTCTGTCGCAGCCTCGGCAAGGTTGCCGACGATAATTGAATGATGGTACGAACCCGGAGCCTGGAGGAGCAGCTCCTTTAGCAACGGTCGGTTGAGATCGGCGAGCTCGAGCAGTGTGAGATCGGTCGTCCGACCGGAAGCCCACTCTAGAATGGGCAACAAACCCATCGCGAGGAAGACCGCCAGGCCGGCACTCAGCGCACCCCAACCCAACGCGACGCCGAAGTCCCCCCAACCCCAGAATTCGGTCAGCCCCAGAGCGGCGAGCGCGATTGCGTACCCCACGATAATGAACAGCAGGGTCTCGTAGAAGTGTGTCCTCCGACGGATGCGGCGCACGCTCCACGCACCTGCTAATCCGCAGACGATGCCCGTCCACAACAGCGGAAAACCGGGTTCCACCTGCGCGCTTAGATAGACCGCACTGAACAGGGTAACCGCCACGCTAAGCCGAGCATCCCAGAGGATTGCCACCATCACCGAACCAAATGCAATCGGAGCTGCGTACACGGGGATCGCTTCAACGCGATCGAACACCGCCGCCAACCCAGCCACCAGCGCCCAAATCATCGTTAGGACGCCGACGGCGCGATAATCTCCAAAAACATCGCTCCGGTACATGAACAGGAAGAAGCCAAACAAGAACAGCAGCACGACCCCAATGAACAACGATCCGAGCGCCGCACGAACGTCGTCCACCGTGACCCCGCCGCGGCGACGATTCAGCTCATCCGACAGGCTACGGAGCTTTTCGGCCTGCTCCGGGCTGACGCGGGTGTGCTCAGCGACGACCAGCTCCCCTTCGAGCACCTCGCTCTTAACCGGGCTCACCGTTCGTCGGGCCTCTGAGCGGCGCAGCGCGGTCAACGACGGATGCGCTTCGAGATTGGCTGGAATGACGGCCGGCAACAACTGCTCGGCGATCCGCTGGACCGCTGGGTCTTCAATCGGTGACAATCGTCTCAGCGCCGGGATCTCAACACCCGGTCGCAAACCGACGACCTCGGATCGCGGTATCACTCCCTCGCTTCCATCCGGTTGCAATACTGAGATCTGAGTGCCTGGGATCCGACCCAGATCGGCGGCTCGCAACATCAGGTGTTCGACGTAAACCGCTGGCAGCACCTGACGCGCTAGCGAGCGGATCTCTGCCCGGATACGGGGGTCGGTCAACGCTCTCTGCTCAGTGGGCCGCAACCCTACGCTTCGGCCGTTGACTCGGTTTAGCTGGGCGAGCTCGGCTGCGCTCGGTGAATCAACTTCGAATCGGCTCAGATAGGCGTCGAGCTCGGCTACAGCCGAGTCAGCCAGCGCCGGCTCGTGCGAGAAAACCGGCGGGACCGAGATCGCCGCCCGCTCCTGCAGCTCCTCCAATTCACTTTCATCTCGAAGAACCGGAAAATCGAACGGCGCCAACACATCTTCGGAGGCCACCACCCCCACCCGAACGGCGGGCACTTCGTAGCCACCCTCTGGCGGAAAGAGAATCAGCGTGAGCAGCGCAATCACCATTACAAGACCCAGGCGGAACGCCAGCCCGCGCGGAGACTCAGCATCACGGCCCGACTTCCATCCATCACGAAGCACGGTCAGCCTGTGAACCAAGCGGTTCCAGTGACTAGCGCTCACTTGTCCCGCTCCGGGTCGGTGGGTACCAACTTCTCATAGGCCGTGATGATCTTCTGGACGAGTGCGTGACGGACGACATCTTGTGCTGTCAAATAGACAAACTCGATGCCATCGATTCCAGTCAGAATGCGTTCGATCTGAAGTAGACCCGAAAACTCTGCTGGCGGTAGATCGATCTGTGTTTTGTCACCGGTGATGACCGCTCTCGAGTTGAGCCCCAGACGCGTCAGGAACATCTTCATCTGACGAGTGGTCGCGTTTTGCGCCTCGTCGAGGATCACAAACGCATCCGCCAACGTCCGGCCACGCATGTAAGCCAGCGGTGCGATCTCGATTACACGCGTCTCGATGTGGCGACGCACCCGATCGCCCGGAAGCATGTCTTCGAGCGCATCGTACAGCGGCCGGAGGTACGGATCGACCTTCTCCTGCAGGTCACCCGGCAGAAAACCGAGCGTCTCACCGGCCTCCACAGCCGGCCTCGCGAGGACGATGCGGCGAACAGCGCGCCGTTGAAGCGCGTCGATCGCCATCGCTACGGCCAAGTAGGTCTTGCCAGTACCCGCCGGACCGATCGAAACCACGATGTCATTCTCGGCCATCGCCGCCAGGTAGGATTCCTGTCCTGCCGTCTTGGGGCGAATGATCTTCTGTGTGCCGCGAATCGCCACCCGCTCGGCGCCCGCAGAAGACGGAAGCTCAACCGCGCCAGCCTCCAAGCCATCGTAGAGACGGCGGATGTCCTGCACGTCGAAGCCAGCACCCGTTTGCACCAGCTCGATCAAGTGTTCAATCAGCCCAGTCGCGCGGGCCACGGCGCGATCGCCACCACGCACGCGCAATTCGCCTGCGCGAACGACCATGCGCGTTCCGCTGAGATTCTCGATCAGCTTGAGGTTTTTGTCTTGTGTTCCGAAGAGCGCCAGCTGATCGACGCCGTCCAGCCGGATAGCTTGGCTGCGGGAAGAGGCTTCAATAACCACAACTAGACAGATAAGTTAGCTAGCGCGGTCGCGGCTCGTCAACCCGAGGCCTCGGGTTCTTCCACGCGAATATGCAGCTCGGCGAGGTCGCTCTCGTCCGCGATCGACGGCGCCCCCTCGAGCAACGCGCTGGCGCTGGTGGTCTTTGGGAATGCGATCACCTCACGTAGGCTCGCGGCGCCCGCAAACAACATCGCGATACGGTCGAGCCCGAGCGCGACTCCACCGTGCGGCGGGGCGCCGTGCTCCAATCCCTCCAGCAGGAAGCCGAACTTCTCCTGGGCTTCCGCCCGGTCGATGCCCAACATCTCGAAAGCGCGCTCCTGTACCTTACGCTGGTGAATACGAATCGAGCCGCTACCGAGCTCGTAGCCGTTGAGAACCAAGTCGTAGGCCTCCGACTCGATCGTAAGCGGGTCATCCGCGTCCAACGCTTCCAACCCACCCCGCAGCGCGGTAAATGGGTGATGGCTAGGCTCGAGCTTTCCATCATCGCCCCGCTCGAACAATGGAAAGTCGACGATCCACAAGAGTCGCCACGGGGATCGATCGTCGATCCAATCACGCTCGGCAGCAACATGAAGTCGTAGCTCCCCGAGCGCCGCTTGGGCCGCGCGCTTTTCACCAGCCACGACGAGCAACAGATCACCGGGTTCAACGCTCGCGATCTCCCCGGCCGCGTCCCAATGCGCCCGGTCGACGAATTTGTCAACCGCAGTTCGCCAACCGTCGGCGTCACGGCGAGCCCACACCAGACCGTTTGCTCCCGCCCCACGTGCCACCTCGGTCCAGCGATCGATCGTACCACGGCTCTCTTCACCGGCCGCCGGCGCTCGAAGCGCGACCAACCGTCCGCCCGCACTGACGACGTCATCGAACACGCGAAAGCCCGTGTCATCAAATGCATCCGTTACGTCGGTCAGCTCCTGCGCGATCCTGAGGTCGGGCTTATCGGTCCCGAAGCGAGCCATCGCTTCGTCATAGGTCAGTATCGGAATCTCGCCCGGGTCGTGGTCCAGGCATGATTGAAACAGATGGCGAAAGAGCCCGGTAACCACCTGGATCACATCCTCGGCAGTGACAAACGACATTTCGAGATCGATCTGGGAAAACTCGGGTTGCCGGTCCGCGCGCAAATCCTCGTCTCTGAAACACCGCGCGATCTGATAGTAGCGATCGTATCCGGCAACCATGAGGAGCTGCTTGTACAGCTGCGGTGACTGTGGTAGGGCGTAGAACTTGCCCGGATGCACCCGCGACGGGACCAGGAAGTCCCGCGCGCCCTCCGGTGTGCGACGCGTCAGTATCGGGGTCTCGATCTCCCAAAAACCGAGTCCATCCAAGTAACGTCGAGTCTCGATGGTGATTCTGTGACGTAACCCGAGTGCCTTCGTGGGGGCCAACCTCCGCAGCTCGAGATAGCGGTGGCGGAGCCGCACCTCTTCAGCTACTTCGCCACCTTCCTTCTCCACGTCCACTGGGAACGGCGGTGTCGCCGATTCGTTAAGCAGCCGGCAAGCAGCGACATCGACTTCGATCGACCCAGTCGCCATCTCGGGGTTGACACTCTCTTCCGGGCGAGCGAGGACGGTCCCCTCGACTGCAACGACGTCCTCTGCTCTCAGCCTCTCAACCGTCGCGAATACGTCGGCTGACAACCGTTCGGGCGAGGCTACGCACTGGACTAGGCCGTAGCGGTCGCGGAGATCGAAGAACACCAGCCCGCCGTGGTCACGCCGGCGATGGATCCAGCCGCAGAGAGCCACCGATTCACCGACGTCGTTATCGCTCAGTGCACCGGCGACCCGGCTTCGCAGGGAGGTCGCGAGATAGTCTTTCATTCTGCTTTGCCGCTAGGCGCGCAGCAGTATACCTGGCTGCGCGCGATCAGAACAGCCGCACGGCACGGGCTTCGAGCACTTGTCGGCTCGGAATCTCGACGGTCTCGTTGTTCGGGCCCGTTAGGCTCAGGGTAGAGTCCAGTTCTTGCCTGCGCTCGTGCAAGCTAAACACCCGATCTTCCGGATCGAACAAGTAGTTTCCCGTGATCTCGCCACGGCCCGATACGGCGACACTTGAACCGCTGATGGTACCCATGCCTCGAACGGTGATCTCTCCACTATAATCGATCGGGATCACAGGTCGACCGGCCAAGGCGCTGGTGTCGGCGATCGCATACGTCAGGATCATCTCGATCTCGGTCGTGACACCCTGGAGGACCTCGGTTACCGTCAGCGTATCGCTCCAGCTCACGCCAGCGGTAGCCCCCTTTTCAGGAAGCTGCGGGAAAAAGGCCTGCGCTGAACGTTCCAGGTACCGAACGCCGATGCCAGGGGGTACGACACCGCTGGCCCGGGCGTCGAGAACGACACCGCTCGGCGTCGTCGACAGAGTTATAACGGTTCCGCGGAGCACCTCCCGACGCGGGGTTGGAAGCGCCCCCTCGATGTTCAGGTCGAGGGTCTCAAAACCGAGCCGCCACAGCATGCGTGCGCCTGGGTCCATCAACGTCAGCCGAACGACGCCATCCGAACTCACCCTATAGTGAGTGTCACGTTGAAGAATCTGCTGTGACACGGTGAGCGTGTTTGTCGTCCGATAGCGGAACGGCTCACCCCGATCGGGATCGTAGACCAGCGACTGACCGCTCCCCGACTGGACTCCGCCGACCCACATGACGCTTGCCAACGCCAAGGTCCTAAAAGTGACGCCAACGCGCCGTTTCGAGTACGTGCTGCTTGACACTTCTCGTCGCCCAGATCTAGATTTTGTCACCCAACGAACGAGTTCTATCGCTCGTTGTTGTGCGGGAATAGCTCAGCTGGTAGAGCGCAACCTTGCCAAGGTTGAAGTCGCGGGTTCGAGTCCCGTTTCCCGCTCCAGCTGTGTGCGAATGGCCCTTCCGACGTTGGGAGGGCCT
>JBDHFX010000013.1:0-60003 GCA_039590215.1 Gemmatimonadota bacterium
GTAATGATGAGTATCCTGTTGGCGGTCGCGATCACCGATGGCCGCGAGTACGTGATCCCCGACGAGCTGTCGCTGGGCGGCGTAGTGGTCGGGTTGGTGATGTCGTTTCTGCCGGGCTCGCCGACGCCGGTCGAGTCGTTGATCGGTGTGCTGGTGGGTGGTGGTGTCTTGTGGGTTATCGCCATCGTCGGAACCAAGATCTTTGGCGAGGACGCGATGGGTGGTGGCGACGTGAAACTGATGGCGATGATCGGTGCGTTTGTGGGGTGGCAGGGCACGCTGCTGGCGCTGTTCATCGCCTCCATCCTGGCGACGATCGTCTTCGTGCCGATCAACATGCGCTCCAAGCGCCTCGTCCCGTTCGGCATCTTTCTCGCGATCGGCGGCGCGATGACGTTCGCTTGGGGAGAGCGTCTTCTCGACTGGTACATGACCGGGTTCGCGTAGCGCTGTGAGCTCGGACCAAGACCGACCATCGCGATGAAGCCGATCCGCTACACGATGATCGGCAGCGGGACGCTCGTGCCCGACATCGAGCGCGGAACGGCCGGTCACCACCTCGTGTGCGGTGACATCCACGTCTTGGTCGACCTGGGCTTTGGCACGCTGCGCCGGATGACGGGACTCGGATTGTCGTTGGGGGCGCTCGACGTGGTGGCGATCTCGCACCGCCACCAGGACCACATCGCGGATCTCCTGCCGCTCCTCTTCACGTTGCGTCATTCACCAGGCGAACGCCGCGTCGAACCGCTAGCGCTGGTGGGCTATCCCGATTTTGGAGCCGATCTCGATCGACTCGAGGACATCTTTGGCGATTGGGTCACCGATCCCGGGTTTCCGCTCGACGTTTGGGAAGCCGCCGACACGCCGGTCGAGATCGATCGCGACGACGCCACGGTCGAGGTCAACGCCTACCCCGTTATCCACTCACCCGAGGCGGTCGGCTTTCGGTTCACACTCGGCGTTGCGGGCCGCGAGGTCGTCGTCGCGTACACCGCCGACACGGAGGAGAGCGAGGAGGCGATTGCGTTGGCCCGGGACGCGGACCTGCTGATCGCCGAGTGCTCTGTCGCCGACGGGCTGCCGGCGCCGGGTCACATGACCCCGCGCGCGGTCGGCCGGGTGGCCGCCGCTGCCGGAGTCAAGCGTCTCGCGGTGGCTCACTTCTATCCGTCGGTCTTGGCGCTCGGCTGGGACGAGATCGAGCGCCGAATCCGCGAAGCCTATCACCAGGGACCGATCGAGCTCGGCGCAGACGGTTTGGAGATCGACCTCTGACTCACGCCCGTCAGGCGCTCGGCCAGAGTGGCGAGCGGCTCGCTGCCGAGTACTTGGAGGGTCATGGTTACGAAGTTTTGGCGCGACGCTGGCGAGCGGCGGGCCGTGAGATCGATCTCGTCGTCGAGAAGGACGGGACGATCGCGTTCGTCGAGGTCAAAACCCGCCGCGTAGGCTCGCTTTCGCCGCCCGCCACCGCCGTTGATTGGAGAAAGCAGCGACAGATCGCGGCGGCGGCCAGCGTGGCACCGGCTCGTTGGGGTCACGGTGCGCAGTCGTACCGCTTCGACGTCGTGACTGTAGAGTTGGCGAGCGTAAAACGGGAACGCGACTCCAGACCGAAGATAGAGCACATCAAAGACGCGTTTCGGCTCGAGGGCTGAGCCCTAGGAAGACTTGGCGGTGCCAGGTTGGCTGATTGCGCCGACGACAGCACCTGGCGCTTGGGCATCGAACGTGACGCTCAACGCGTCGATCGCGTCGCGGTTTGAGTCGATCACGAACACCAACCGCTCGGCCAGCTCAGGATCGAACTGCGTTCCACCGTTGCGTGCGATCTCTTCGCGCGCGTGATCGACACCGTGTGATCGGCTTGCGCCGGGACCCGTTAGCAACATCGCGTGCAGCGCATCGATCAGACCCACAACCCGCGCGCCGTACGGGATCGCGTTGCCGGTCAGACCATCCGGGTATCCCTCGCCATCCCACCGCTCGTGGTGGTGCCGAATGAAGGGCACGATCGCGTCCAAACCTCGCAGGGGAGCCACGATCTGCGCGCCGATCACGGCGTGCTCGCGAATCGCCTCGTACTCTTCGCGGGTGAGAGAGTCGTGCTTGTGAAGGATGGCGCCCCCGACCGCCATTTTGCCGATATCGCGCAGCAAGCACGCCAGGTGGATCGTCGCCCGCTCACGATTGTCGACCGTCAGGTGCGACAAGAACAGCTTAGCGAGCGTGGTGGTGTCGTTCAGGTCCTCGAGCGCCGATGGGTCGCGGGCCCGCATGAGCGTCACCAGGCTCGCGACGGCGCCTATCTGGCGCATGATCTGTTGGTTGTCGTGGAACCCGTCGAGCGCTTCACGCACGGCACGAATCACGGTTGAATCGTGCGGTTGTGGCTGGCGCGCGCGATCGAACGCCTCGGCGTCCTCGTCTGCGTTCATGCAATTGCTCCCGTTGTAGTGCATGATTCGGTTGCGACCCTGGTGCTTGGATGCATACAGCGCCTGGTCGGCGGCGCGAATGAGATCGATGGAGGATGACACGTCGTCCGGATACGCTGCCAGACCGATCGAGACGGTGACCGCTTCGCGCACACCGTCGTGGTGCCTCGCTTCGATCCGTTGTCGGAGCCGCTCGGCCACGACTATGGCTCGCGGACCACTGGCCTCGGCCAGCAGAACGGCGAACTCCTCACCGCCATAACGCGCGACGGTGTCCACTTCGCGTACTTGCTCGGCCAGAACCTCGGCCACGTTGCGAAGCACTTGGTCGCCCGTCGGGTGGCCGTACGTGTCGTTGATGTGCTTCATAAAATCGATATCTATCATGACCAGGCTGCAGGTGGCCCCGGTGCGCTGCGATCGCATGATCTCCTCCGTTAACGCCCGCCGGAACGCGCGCACGTTGTAGAGCCCGGTCAGCGGATCGCGATGCGCGGCCTCGGAGACTTCGGCGAAATGGTCAGCGCGTTGGATCGCCTTCCCGGCGATGTCCGCCATGAGCTGGCAGAACCGGATCTCCTGGTCGCTGAACGCGCGGTACGATTGCTCGAGCCGGACGAACACGACTCCGTGGACGTCGTTTCCTTGGCGGATTGGCGTCACCAGGATGGTGGCTCCGGCCGCCCGTGGAGGCAGGTATCGCCTGACCCGCTCCAGGCTGGGGTCCTTTTCCAGCCGCTCGATAACGACCGTCCGCTGCTCTTCGATCGCCGTCCGGATCTCGGGGTACCGCTGTAGATCGATCTCGAGGTCTTCGATCACCTCGCTGGCGTCGATCGCAGACACGATCCGACCGGTCGTTTGCCCCGGCTTGGCCAGGATGACCGCCACTCGATTGGCGTGGAACAGCCGTCCCAATACCTCGGTCAATCGTTCGTATACGCCTTCGACTTCGATCGCTTCGGCCAGCAGCGTAGAAACCTCGAGCGCGCTCTCGAACTGGCTCGAGAGCACCTCCTCGTGGCCGAGCTCCTCGGTCAAGTAGCCCACGATACCGGCGGTGGTGAGCAGCGTTCCAACCTGAAGGATGATGGCTCCGATCTGCGTCGTGCCGCTGTCGATCAGGATCAGCGCCAGCGCAATCGCGACGGCGAAACCGAGTCCCAGCGCCCACGCCAATCGTCGCGCGAGGGCAGCCAACAGCACGGTCAGTAGGAACAGCGGATAGAAGAACCACGACTCGGAGCTGCCATAAGCGGCGAACATGGTGCCGAGCAGGGCCAGCTCCACCGCCACAAACGTGATGTCGAAACGCCGGCGGCGGAACCAGTGCGCGGGGATCGCCAGATAGGCGAAGGTGGTGGCGAAATAGGCCGTCCACGGGGCGATCAGCCAGATGGAGAGCCCGGCCGCGGGTGGGTAGAGGATGAGCAGCACGCCGGTCGCCGCTGCGACGCACAGGCGCAGCGCAATCAGCGTGGCTTTCTTGTTCCAGCTCCGAGTGATCAACATCGGACTAGTCCTTGGCGGAACGTGTTTTGGAGCCACGGGGTACGGGCCATGGCCGGACCCGGGAATCGGTCTAGATTCTCGTCGCACGGATCATGCCAGGTCGCGTCTTGTTGTATTCATTTATTATCAGGAGAGGTCATACAATGTCGATCATGACTCTAGGGGTGATCGTCGGATTGGGAGCGGTGGTCGCGCTGCCCGGGACGTCCACGGGCCAGGTTCTCAGATACGGTGGGGAGTCGGGCGAGTCGCACACCTACACCCGCACCCAGGAGGACCACGTCGCGCAGACCGTCAACGGCGCCGAGCAGAAGATCGATATCGAGAGCTACTGGCGGTTCACGACGACGCTCCGCGACGTGTTGGACGATCGGGTCACCGTCGAGATCGTTCACGATTCGGTGAGCATGGTGGGGATGCCAGGCGCTGGCGAGCTCGATTTTTCGCCGCTCTACGGAAAGCCAGTTGTAGTGACGCTAGGGTTGCGCGGTGAGGTGAGCGACATCGCGGTACCCGACTCACTGCCGACAGAGCTCGACCGACTCGACTTGGAGACGACCTACCGGGCGTTCTTCCCGGGCCTGCCGGAAGAGGAGATCAGCGCGGGCGCCACTTGGACCGACACGATCTCGGTCCAAACCAATCAAAACGGCATCGACATGGACGTGCATCGCATCAGCACTTACACCGCGGTCGGTGACGCCGACCACGGCGGCCATGACGCCGTTCAAATCGAGTTCATGAGCGAGATCGAGCTGGAGGGCAGTGGAAACCAGATGGGGAACGAGATTTCGCTCAGTGGGAACGGCACCGGATCAGGGACGATCTACTTCGATGCCGACGGTGAGAAGTTCCTTGGCGGTTCCGAGTCAAGCGAGATCAAGATGGATGCGTTCGTCGTGGCGGGCGCCCAGAACCTGTTGATCCCGATCGTGCAGAATCGGAGCGAGACGATCGAGCTGGTCGAGTAGCTCGATCGTCTCGGGTCCGTTAGCGAGCTGCGGACGTCTGTTAGTCCGCCGCGCTGAACTCGATTTCGGTGATCGTCTTGTTCCCGTTCATCCCGATGGCGAGAATCTCGGCCTTGTAGTCCGAGTCGGGCTCCATGAACTCGCTTGGTACCGAAAGGCTCGTGGCATCCTGGCCTAGCTACACGCTGATGGAGTTCCCCGAGTCCTCGTTCTCGACGATGACCTCTCGCTTCAGGGCATCTGGAAGTCGACGAGAAATACCTCCTGATCCCCGCCTTGGACCTGGGTTTCGAAGACAACCCCGATTCCGGGACAAGAGGTCTTGTTTTCGAGCGTGCCCGGCTCGAGTCCGTTCCAATCGTCCGTAACGATGCAGTCGTCGAAATCCCCGAACGGGATGCTGATGTTTTGGGCGACCCGAATCACCTTGCCCCAATCCTCGGCCTCGCCCTCGTAAAACTCCTGCCGGTACTCCTCATTGATGTGCGCGGCGGGGTTCCCCCACATGATGATCCCAGGGAGTGCTCCGTCGACCCCCCATTCGAAAGAACCGTCGGTGCTTTCGACGATACCGTCCTCCAACTCTTCCGTGTCTTCCCCGAGGTACCAGACGTCTCCGTTGGCCGCCTGAGCGTACCAGTCGAAGGTATTTTCGATCAGATCGCCGTCGAGAAACACCTGATCATGCACGATCGTAGCCTCGACCCCCATGATCGTCTTTTTCTCCTGAAGCACTACCACCTCGATCGTCTCGCTTCCCTCATCGGTCTCGCTCTCGTACGACCACGACGAGCCTGCAATGAGAGGAAAGTAGGGATTGGTGACCGCCGCTACCCACTGAGTCGGAATATCCGGATCGTACTCCGGCCCGGAAGGCACCAGCGCCGTGGGGCTGTTGCTATTACACGCTGCCAGGGAACCAATGGCGATCGTGATCAGGGGAATCATCCGGACTCTCTCAGGCATGGGCATTGTCATCCTCCATCGTTTGTCTGTGCAATGGCCGGCGCGCTCCGTTCGGGTTGTCGTTAGGGGAGCGCGCGAGGATGACGGTTTGTGACGCGAAGGGGAGTCGGACCGTCAGCAGGGCGCTCGGCGACACGACGTGGTGTGCGCCCTGACTGCGACGGTGCGTGACTTGCAACCGACAATCGTGTGCTGGCGCGCGTCTTCACGGCTGCTCTGGCTGGGTTCACCGCCCGACCGATTACGGTCGAGGTCGATCTTACGCGCGGTCTCCCGGCCTTTCACCTAGTCGGCCTCCCCGACGGCGCGGTCCGAGAGAGCAAGGAACGCGTCATGGCGGCACTCTCGAACAGCGGGTTCGAGGCTCCGCTGCGTCGAATCACCGTCAATCTCGCCCCGGCCGATGAACCCAAGAGCGGGACTGGCTTCGATCTGCCGATCGCACTCGCCATCCTCAAGGCTTCCCGCACCATCGCAACACCGGCCGATCATCCCCCGATGGCGGCACTCGGCGAGCTCAGCCTTGATGGGCGGGTCCAGCCGGTGCGGGGCGTTCTGGCGATCGCCGCGGCGCTCAAGGCAATGGGAGCGCGCGAAGTCCTGGTCGCGCCCGAGAATGCCGCTGAGGCGGCACTCGTCGAAGGATTGAGGGTGTTGCCGGTGCCCGCCTTGACGACTGCGGTAGATCACCTTTCGGGTGTGAACCCGATCCAGCCGGTCGCGGTACCGGCGCGCTTGCCCGCGCGAGTCGAACGTGGTTCAGGCTGGTCGGAGGTTAGGGGTCAAGAGGTGGCCCGCCGGGCCCTCGAGATCGCTGCCGCCGGCGGACACAACACGTTGCTCATCGGACCACCCGGGGTTGGCAAGACTTTCTTAGCGCGTCGCTTCCCTTCGATACTGCCGCCGCTAGGGTCGGGTGAGGCGCTCGAGGTGACCGCTATCCATTCCGCCTGGGGTCGTTTATCACCGGAGCGACCACTCATTCACGTGCCCCCGTTTCGAGCTCCGCATCACACGATCTCGGCGGCCGCTTTGCTTGGCGGCGGGCGGCCACCACGGCCCGGGGAAGTCAGCTTAGCTCATCGCGGGGTGCTTTTTCTGGATGAATTTCCGGAGTATCGACGCGATGCGTTGGAGGGGTTGCGACAACCGCTGGAGGAGGGCGAGATCGTTATCGGACGCGTCGCTCATCGCCGCCACCGCTTTCCGGCCCGCTTCATGTTCTTGGGTGCGATGAACCCCTGCCCTTGCGGGCTTTGGGGTGAAGCGCTCAAGGCGTGCAGCTGTCTACCGGCAGCCCGTCAGCGGTATCGAGCTCGACTGTCGGGTCCGCTGCTCGACCGGATTGATCTCCACGTCCGGGTCCGTCCGGTCGCGTTTGGCGACCTTGTTGGGGAGGTCCCGGGCGAGTCGGCAACCGCCGTTCGGGTCCGGGTAACTGCCGCCCGCCGCAGGCAAGCCGACCGCATGGGACCAGGCGGGTTGAACGCCCAAATCGACGGACGTCAAACGGCGCGTTGGTGTGAGCTCGATCGTGAGGGAGAGCGATTGCTCGAAGCGGCCTACGATCGGCTTGGATTGTCGGCACGAGGGCACGTACGGATCCTGAGAGTGGCGCGCACGATCGCCGACCTCGCCGGGATTGACGGGATCGAGTCGGCGCACGTCGCCGAGGCGATCCAGTTCCGGGTTCTCGATCGGCATGCATCCGGTGGGCCGTCGGCTTAGCTTCCGGCCTCGCATGACCCGCCCTGCTCCGACCCTCACCGGCCGCGACCTTTTGTCCGACAAGGAACGTCAGCTCGAGGCCGTGCTCGCCGACTGTGGATCGGTCGTCCTCGGCTATTCCGGTGGCGCCGATTCGACTTTGCTCTTGAAGAAGGCGATCGACGTTCTCGGCCCCGATCGCGTGTTGGCGGTGACCGCGGCCAGCGCGACTTACGACCCCGAAGAAGTGGACGAGGCGACCCGGCTGGCGGCCGGCCTTGGCGCCAGCCACGTGCGGCTCCAGTCGACCGAGCTCGAGGCCGAGGGGTTTGTCCAGAACCCGCCCGAGCGTTGTTACTACTGCAAGGCGGATCTATACGGCGACCTTCAGCGGCTGGCCGCGGAGCGCGGATACGAGACCGTTATCGACGGTTCGCATGCCGACGACGCGCTCGATTACCGACCCGGGCTCAAGGCACTAGACGAACGCGGGATCGTGAGCCCGCTCAAGGAGTCGGGCTTCACCAAGCACGATATCCGCGCGCTGTCGCGGCAGCTCGGGCTGCCGACCGCCGACAAGCCGGCCAACGCGTGCCTGGCGTCACGCTTCCCGTACGGACAACCGATCACCGTGTCGGAGCTCGAGCGCGTTGGGCGCGCCGAGCGGGTGCTCCGCGAGGCTGGTTTCGACGTTGTTCGGGTTCGTCATCACGGTGACGTGGCCCGTATCGAGGTCCCACCCGGCGACCGTCACCGACTGCTCGAGGCGATCGACGCGATCGTGCCCGCACTCAAGCGCCTAGGCTACGTCTGGGTGTCGTGCGATCTCGAGGGGTACCGAAGCGGTAGCATGAACGAGGCGCTGTGAGCATTCGGCCCGACCATTGGATCGCCCGCATGGTCCGCGAGCATGGGATGATCGAGCCATTCCAGGAGACCCAGGTCAAGGATGGCGTGATCTCCTACGGTCTATCGTCCTACGGCTACGACCTGCGGGTGTCCGACGAGTTCAAGATCTTCACCGACGTCTACGGGGTGACGGTCGACCCGAAGAATTTCGATCCCCGCTCTTTTGTCGATTGGACCGGTGCCACGTGTGTGGTTCCACCCAATTCATTTGCATTGGCCAGATCGATCGAGTACTTCCGCATCCCGCGGAACGTTTTGACAGTTTGTGTAGGGAAGTCGACCTACGCGCGCTGTGGGATCATCGTGAACGTGACGCCTTTTGAGCCCGAATGGGAAGGACATGTGACGCTGGAGATCTCGAACACCACGCCGTTGCCGGCCAAGATCTACGCCGAAGAGGGGATCGCGCAGGTGTTGTTCTTCGAGTCCAGTGACCCCTGTGAGACGTCGTATGCCGATCGTGAAGGCAAATACCAGGCACAGCGCGGCCTGACCCTACCCCGCGTGTGAGGAGGAACCAGTGAGGAGATCGTTCGGATTGTGTGCTGCGTTGCCGGTGCTCGCGATCGTCGGTTACGGTTGTCTCGCCAAGCCGCCCGGCCATCTGCCATCGTCGGTACGCGTCATCTACTCGAAGGCGACCGATGACTCGCTGGGTAGTACCAAGGACATCTACTTCCTGGTCGCACGATCGGGGAACGAGCTGCGGCTCACCGGCGAGGACGGTTTTGACGGCTACCCCGAGTTCTCGGCTGGCCTCAGAAAGGTCTTCTACACCCGCGAAGTCGCGGGCTCCAGACAGATCTGGTCGGTCGGTTTGGACGGCAGCGGCGAGGGGGTCGTGCTCTCGGCGATGGGCGAGGAGTTCAGCGACCCGTCGGTGAGCCCAGACGAAACACAGCTCGCTTACACTCGCACGCAGGGCGGCCAGTCCAGCATCGAGATCGCGTCTGTCGATGGCTCCCAGCCTAGGACCGTGTTGGAGAGCGGCGGGCCCTGGCGTCAGCCGCGGTGGTCGCCGGATGGGGGATCACTGGCGGTAGTGGGCGTGTTAAACGGTGTGGCTCGCATCTTCGTCGTCGATGCCGGAACGGGAAAGGCGGAGCCGCTGACCTCGACCGAAACCGGTCCTCAGAGCGAACCCAACTGGAGCCCGGACGGGAACTGGATCGTCTTTAAGCGTGGCGAAGCGAAGGCCGCGGAGATCGCGCTGGTGGATCTGTCGACCAAGCAGGTGACCCGACTGACAGACAACGAGGTCGAAGACTCAGCCCCTGCTTTTGGTCCGGGGGGTGACAGGATCGTGTTTGTCTCCCGCCGCCCGCATGCGCGATACAACCTGTGGATCATGGGTGTGGACGGCAGCAAGGTCGAGTCGTTGACCCGCAGTAAAGAGTCCGATGCTCGAAACCCGGAGTGGATCTAGGAGGCGGCGCTCTTCGCTTTCGTTGAGCGCTTCTTGGAGGGCTTCTTTGCGTTCGGCTTTGCCTTCGTCTTCGACCGACCGTTGGCCATCGTCTTGTCGAAGTACTCGGTGGCTTTCTCGTAGCTGTAGTCCTTGATGAGCGCCATCTCGCTCACCAACAGGTCCCGGCACTTCTCGAAGATCCGCTGATCGGAGCTGGATAGGGAGTTCTCGGCCCACTTTGGGTACAGATCCCGAAGCACCTCGCCGACCTCCATCGGATCGCCCGATTCCAGCTTGGTCTTCACCTGTTTCATGCGCCGGTTGAAGTTGCGGCTCAACTCTTCAGGCTTGCCAGTGAGGGTCTTCCTGAGCTCGGTGAATCGACGTTGGCTGAGCGGTGGCCGTATCGCCGACAGTTCGACGCTGTTGCGGGGCACGAAGATCTTCCGATCCTTCGAAACGCAGTTGATCTCGAGGCACTCGAGCTCCTCGTCACCGACGGTAATCGTCCGGATGCCCGATACGTAGCCCCCGCCGTACTGGGGGTGTACGACCTTGTCGTTGACGTTAAACTGTTTCGTAGCCATATTTGATCAACTCCGTCGGTTTCGGCTTCGTAGCTTTCGCTGCCGGCGCTCGCTTGGCTTCTCGTAGTGTCTCTTCCGCTTGAGTTCGGAGAAGATGTTCGACTTCTTCACCTCTCGACGAAACCGCTTTAACGCGCTTTCGAGCGATTCACCCTCGCGGACTTGGATTTCTGCCATGCAGAGCGTTCTCCAGGATCGTATTGCGGGTCAAGCCGTGGTAACGTTCGACAGCCTATTAACTTAGAACGTTGATTGCCGATCGTCAAGGGGGCGGAACGAAACACGCCAAATGGCTGGGGTTCGCCTTGGTGGCGGTCACGTTCGCGTGTAGTGGGCCGATCTCGACAATGCGCAGTCCATACCATCTGAGGGTCGTCGAAGTCAGAAACGATACTCAACACTACCAAACGCTAACAATAGAACCGACAGCCGATCAGCACCTCGGCGCGGCGACGACATTTACCGGAAGACTCCGGCCCGGTGAGGTCAAGATCCTGTATCTCTACCATGGCTTCGAGTACGCGTTCACCGTCCTCGACGAGCGGGGGTATAAAGAGGTCACCAGCGGGGAGTTCCAGGTCGATCGGAACATCGGTCTTGTGTTCTCGGGTGACTCGCTGGTCGCCGATGCCGGACTGGTCGTCGAGCTCGGCGATCCAACGGTGACGTTCTCCGATAGCCTGCAGGACCTCGATCCGTTCGGGCTCCGGTCGGGCGAACCGATCGAACCGGACACCACGAACGTGCGCGATCGACCCGAACGAGAAGGCGCTGAGCGAGGCGTTCAGCGGCGATAGGCTCTCCCAAGTGACGCGCGCGGCGCCAGCGCCGGTCCGTAAACACCACAATACGGTGAGAGCGATACTGCGTCGGCTCGAGGCGAGTTACTCGGATGTCACGACCGGGCTTCATTATCGCTCGCCATTTCAGCTGCTCGTGGCGACCGTACTTTCCGCACAGTGCACTGACGTTCGCGTCAACGCCGTCACACCGGTTCTGTTTCGCGACTATCCCGACGTAGAGTCATTCTTGGATCTCGATCAGCGCACGCTCGAACGTTACATAAAGACGTGTGGTCTGTTCCGGAGCAAGGCTCGCAACCTGCTGGCCGCCAGTCGCATCCTGGTCGAGGAGTTCGATGGTCAGGTGCCGAGCACGAGGAGCGAGCTCATGCGCCTGCCGGGAGTCGGTCGTAAGACAGCCAACGTGGTGCTCGCCAACGCGTTTGATACCGATACGATCGCCGTCGACACACATGTTTTTCGCGTCTCGCGCCGTTTGGGTTTGGCGCACGGGAATACCCCGGCCGATGTCGAGGCGGAGCTCATGGACGTTCTCCCACAGAGCGCTTGGTCGTCCACGCACTATCGCCTGATTCTCCACGGCCGACAAACGTGCAAAGCTCAACGTCCGCTCTGCGATCAGTGTCCGCTCACTCGGTGGTGCGACTATTACGAGAACGTCGTGAGGCCGGGCGCGCCGAGCACACGGAGACGCGCTAGCGTCGGCTAACTCGCCGCCCTTAGCTTCCCGCTCAACATGTACGAAAGCGCTCCGATTCTCGTCCGCATGGTTGCGGTTGCCATCGGGGTCGGAATCCTGGCGCAAGTGGTCGCCGGGCGGGCCCGACTCCCGAGCATCGTGTTCTTGCTCGCGTTCGGCGTGCTGGTGGGGCCGGACGGTCTGGGATGGATCGAGCCCGACGCCTTCGGAATCGGCCTTCAAGCGATCGTCACCGTTGCCGTTGCCCTGATTCTGTTCGAGGGCGGGCTCGAGCTGAGGCTGCTCGATCTGGCTGCGGTCGGGGGCACGATCCGTAACTTGGTGACCATCGGTGCTGGCATCACCGTCGTCGGCGCGGCCGGTGCCGCCCACTATCTGGTAGGCTTCGCTTGGCCATTGGCCTTTCTGTTCGGAGCCATCGTCAGCGTGACCGGCCCGACGGTGATTACCCCGCTGCTCGATCGCGTCCGGGTGACTCGGCGAATCGACACGATTCTCCGGGGCGAAGGGATTCTGATCGATCCGGTGGGGGCGATCCTCACCGTGGTGGTGCTCGACATCGTTCTCTCGGCCGAGACGTCGGTGTGGCTGGGGCTTACCGAGTTTGCGTCGCGGCTCTTGATCGGTCTGATGATCGGGTTGGCCGGCGGGTGGTCCCTGGGGCGCGTGCTCCGGCTCAAAGGCGTGTTCGCCGACGAGCTCAAGAACCTGGTTGTTCTGGCTTGGGTGTTAGTGCTGTTCGCTCTCGCCGAGGCGCTGGCCAGCGAGTCGGGGCTGGCAGCGGTGGTGATCGCCGGCATGGCGGTCCGCCGAGAATCGATTCCGAAAGAGAACCAGCTCCGCCGCTTCAAGGGTGAGCTCAGCCTTCTGTTCATCTCGATGCTGTTCATCATGTTGTCGGCTCACTTGCCGCTCGCGACGCTGGCGGCGGTTGGTTGGTCCGGCGTGTGGACCGTCGTCGTGCTCATGCTCGTCGTTCGCCCTGCCTCGGTGTTGGCCTGCACTTGGCGTCGCAACATTCCTTGGCGTGAGCGGTTGTTCCTGATGTGGATCTCACCCCGCGGCGTGGTCGCGATCTCGATCGCGTCGTTTATCTCTTTGCGCATGGAGACCGGATCGCCGGAGCTCGTTGAGGCGGGGTTGACGGCGCTTAGCGGTGAACGCCTGCTGGCCCTCGTGTTCCTGACGATCGCGATCACCGTCGTCGTTCAGGGATTGACCGCCGGAGCGGTGGCGCGGGCGCTCAGAGTGAACGCCGAGGCTGGTCGCTACGCGATTGTTGTGGGGGCTAACCCGCTCGGTCGCAAGGTCGGGGCGTTGTTGCGCGATCATGGGTGGGACTCATTGTTGGTCGATACGAACCCCAGAAATGTGCGCCGTGCTCGGACCGAAGGATTGGTCGCGAGGGTCGGTAACGTTCTCGATCGACAAGTGCAGGAAGAAGCGCAGATGGAGAGCGCTACGGCGCTTGTCGCGGTGACCGCCAACCAGGCGGTCAACTTCCTCGTGGGGCGGGTCGCGCTCGACGAGTATCACGTTCCCGCGGTGTATCCGGTTCTCATCGATGCGGAAAAGGGGGTCGGCGAGAAATTGGTCGAGGACGCCGGCGCCGAGTTGGCTTTTGGCCGGGCGCTAGAAGTGGAGGATTGGAACCGGTACCTCGATCGAGGTACGGTTCGTCAGGCCGTCTTGTCGCTCGGCGAATCGCCCCCCGACGGGCCGCTCGGCGAGCTCGATCTGCCGGAGGGCATATTGCCGGTCCTGACCTTGCGTGGTGATCGCTCGTACATTTGTCATGGCGGCACCCGGTGGAATCCCGAAGATAGGGTGGTCGTTTTGGTGACCCGCGAGGGGGGGGATGAGCTCGGGGCGGCGTTCGGGGCTGCCATGGAGGAACAGCCCGACGCCAGCGGGGTCCAAGCCGACCTATTAAACCCTGCCCATCGGGGCCTCATTTGAGTCGTTGGGACGTGACATAAGGGGGAGCCCTTGGCGGACATCGCACCGGACATACTGAGCCGGGCACAAGCGGGAGACCGGACGGCTTTCAACGAGGTGGTCCGATTCTACCGGCAGGATCTGTTGCGGGTGACGTATCGCTTCGTCGGAAACTATGAGGACGCGCGCGACGTCCTGCAGCAGGTGTTCGTCAAGGTGTACCAGAACATCGATCGTTGGGAGCCGAGGGCGCCGTTTTGGTCATGGTTGTACCGGATCGCAGTCAACGAATCGCTGGGGTGGAAGAAGCGGCAGCAACGTCGTTACGATGTTGTTTCGCCGCTCGAGGAGATGCAGTACCCGGATGCGCCGAGCGAGGAAGCCTCTCCTCTCGATCGGGCTACGATGAATGAAGCCGGCCAGCGGATCCTCGATGCGATCGAACAGCTTCCACAGATGCAGCGCGCGACGTTTGTGCTCAGATACCGAGAAGAACTATCAGTAAAGGAAACCGCCGCGGCGCTCGGGTGCGCCGAGGGCACCGTCAAGGCGAACGGTTATCACGCCATTCGTCGCCTGCGGCAGATTCTCAAGCAAGTCGGCGTGGAGATAGAGAGCGACGAAGATGAGTCCTCTGCACTGTAATACGGTTCGCGAGGCGTTGTGGGAGCGGGCGGCAAGCGCCGGACCGGAGTCCCTGACGCCAGCGCTCGCCGATCACCTCACGGGCTGCGCCCAATGTCAGGCCGAGAGACGCGCGGTGCGCGAGCTGATCCAGACCACTCGGTTGATCCCAGATCCGCCTCCGCCGGGGAATGTTTGGGACGGGTTCGAGAACGAACTGGAGCGGCGGTTGCACGCCGGCGTCGAGCCGACGCAGTGGCAGCGGTGGGGCCAGAGGGCACTTGGTCTGGCGGCCGTGCTGGCGCTCGGGTTCGCTCTCGGTGCTCTGGCGATGCGAGCCGGAGATGGGCCCGATCGGGTCACGACAACTGCCGACCGCGCGGAGTTGCTAGCCGAACTTCAGACCGAGCTCGCCAATGACGCCCGGCTGGAATCGTATCTGGACGATATCGAGGAGCTACTGGTCGCGTATCAAGCCGCGCGCCATGGTGACGCGGTGGATACGTTCCGGCAATCGCTTCCGGTGGGGATGGTCGCCGGCGCCGGCGTGCCGTCTGAAGCCGCGCGACAGCGACTGGAGGTCCAGCGAGAGGCACGGGAACAGTTGCGGACGGTTGTGCTCGGGATGCTAACCAGCGAGATCGAAGCCGAGCGCCGCGGCTTCGGTTACTTGGAGCGGCGGGTGGCGGAGATCGCTGGCCAACGGCTGCTCTACTTCATCCACTAGTCGCGCAGCTACTTTCTCTTACATGTCATCACCTTTGGTGGCCGTATTCGGCAGCGGTGCCGATCGGCCAGAGGACGTAGAGCGCGCACGAGCGCTTGGAGCCGCACTCGGCCGCGCCGGGTACGGCGTGATCAATGGCGGTTACGGTGGGACGATGAGCGCGTCGGCCGCCGGGGCGCGGTCGGGCGGTGGCCCAACGGTGGGTGTGACGTGCGCCGAGTTTGGGCGTGCTGGACCCAATCCCCATCTCGATGAAGTCATCGAAGCCGGGATCCTGACCGAGCGACTGGGACATTTGATCCGGCGAGCAGCCGGCTATGTAGTGCTCCCGGGCGGGAACGGTACGCTGGCTGAGTTGTCGCTGGTGTGGGAGCATCTGCGAAAGAGGCTCGTCGAACCACGCCCGCTGGTGGTCTGGGAAGATCCTTGGCGGCCGATCGTCGAAACGATCGCGGCGGGACCCTATCTGAACGGTGGTACCGAGCACATCACCTGGGTTGACGACGTGGATGCGGCGGTCGCGTCGATCAGAGCCCGGGTTCCGACAACGCGCTAGAGCGGATCGTCTCGTAGCGGGTACCGCTCCCAATCCGGGGCGTCGAAGTGCCACCACTCGGTGGCCAGCGGGATCCAACCAGCAGCCATCATGGCGCGCTGGAGCCGCTCACGGTTGGTGATTGCCGCTGCCGGCAAGTCCTGAGCATCGCGGTGAGCGGCCGGAGTGAAATCGTCATGATCGGTTGGGAGAGGCACCGGCTCGCCTTCGAGTCCGACTACGCCCACGTCCACGGCCGCGCCTCGATTGTGACGAGATCCTCGAGCGGGGTCGGCGACGTAGGTCGGATCCGGTAGGATCTCCCACATCGCGTACTGGACCGAGCGCGGGCGGTAGCAGTCCCAGACGATCAGCCGAAGGTCTTCGGCGCGAAGCGCCGTCTCCGCTGCTGCGAGTCGTTCAGCGGCGTCGGTCACGAGGTAGCATCGTGGCGTGGTGTATACTGCTCGTCCGAGAAAATTGTCCGGACTCGCGTACCGAATATCGAGGCGAATGTCGGGGTGCTCCGCCCCGACATCGACGAGCTCGTTGGCGAGCTCTCGGCTCGGCTGTCGCGCCGCGCCGCAGGCTGCCATAAACCCTACCGTGACAACAAGCAGCGCGGGACGCATTCTGTCAGGCCTCGGTCTCGCCGGTCAAGAGGGTCACGAACCGACGGGCCAGCCTGAGTTCCCGTTCGCGCGCTGTGTGCTGGTAGATGACGATCAGATTCTTTGCCATCCGTTCCAGCGTCGCCACAACCGGTGCGGGTTTCAGATACTCATCAACCGGTTCAAACCCAGCGCGTTCGAGCAGCACCATGCACTCCCCACGACTGACTTCCCGACCACCGAAGAACGGATCTAGATACCGGTAAGCCGCGCCGTTTTTGTATCCAACCAGGAAATGCATCGGCATACTGACTCCTACTAGCGGAAGCCCAATCCGATGTGCCAGTGACAGATAGACCAGCGCCAACGTGATCGGGATCCCGGTGCGCCGGGAGAGCACCTGCGACAGGAAGGAGTTCTCGGCGTCGTAGTAGTTCTCGGTATTGCCACCGAAGCGCGACGTCTCGTGGATGTAACGACGCAGCTCAGCTATGCGAACCGCGATCTCGGCTTGAGCGGGGACCGCCTCGCGAGCGCCAGCCGAGAGCAGCTCGAGTTCAGCTCGCGCGCGTTGCTGCTCGGCGATACGATCCGGATGAATCAACCGCTCCAGCAGAAAGGCGCCCTCTTCGAGCGCTTTGCCATCGGGCGCGGTTTGCAGGGTCACCCACTTGTGTTCGACCTCGTCGCTGCGGATACTGTCGAGCAGACCTTGCGTTGCCGTGCGAATCGTTGGCTCGGGGTGGGACCATGAGGCGGCTTCGAGGTACGGCGTGGCGGCCGACCCGGCGGTTCGGAGCGCAGTCTGTACGTGATCCGTGACGTTCGTATCGTCGTCGTCGAGTAACCGGATCAGCGCTCTTATCTGTTCTGGTGAAAGGGGCTCGCTCATGTCAGTTCGCAATATGACGAGTACGACGTCAAGCGCACAAGGTTGTATCTTTCCTCAACCCGCGACACGAACATGAACGCTCAACGAGGCAGTTCAATGCAACCGCGCAGTGAGAAAGACAGTCTCGGCACGCGTGAAGTTCCAGGTGACGCCTACTATGGCATACAGACGTTGCGGGCCACAGAGAACTTCCCGGTCAGCGGGCTCCGCGAACATCCACATCTGATTTCCGCGTACGCCTACATAAAGAAGGCGGCGGCGCTCACGCACCGCGAGATCGGCGTGCTCGATGAGGAGCGTGCCGACGCGATCATACGAGCAGCCGACGACGTGCTTGCCGGTGAGCTGCGTGATCAGTTTGTTGTGGATGTGTTCCAGGCGGGAGCAGGTGTTTCATTCCACATGAACGTCAACGAGGTATTGGCCAACCGGGCGCTCGAGATCCTTGGTGCCGAGCGCGGTGACTACTCGCGTCTGCATCCCAACGATCACGTCAACATGTCGCAGTCAACGAACGATACGTTCCCGACCGCGATGCACCTGGCGGCGATACTCCAATGGCGCGATTTGAAGCCTGTCCTTGTTGATCTCGCGACCGCTTTTCATGCCAAGGGCGACGAGTTTGCCGATATCGTCAAGTCGGGCCGCACACACCTCCAGGATGCGGTACCGGTGACGCTGGGACAAGAGTTCGACGCTTGGGGCGCGGCGATCGACCGGAGCACCGAGCTGATCGACATCGCTGTCGAGGAGTTGAGCGAGCTCCCGATCGGCGGCAACGCGGCTGGAACCGGGATAAACCTACCGCCGGGGTATCGACCGAAGATCGTCCGTCACATGTCGGAGCTCACTGGGTTCCAACTCGTCAAAGCGGCCGACCCGCGGGAGCAGATTCAGAGCCGGCAGGCCATTGCTGCCGTGTCGGGCAGCGTACGCAACCTGGCGCTCGAGCTAACGCGGATCGCCAATGACCTGCGACTCCTGGACTCGGGCCCGCTGACCGGGCTGGCCGAGATCTCGCTGCCTGCCAGGCAGCCTGGTTCATCGATCATGCCTGGGAAAGTCAATCCGGTCATGCCGGAATGCCTCAACCAGATCGCGTTCCACGTAATCGGTGCCGACACCACCGTCGCGTTGGGT
The DNA here is from genome assembly GCA_039590215.1 of Gemmatimonadota bacterium. Taxonomy (GTDB): domain Bacteria; phylum Gemmatimonadota; class Gemmatimonadetes; order JACCXV01; family JAHWKZ01; genus CAMYLR01. The sequence goes on from JBDHFX010000013.1 coordinate 18,472, forward strand.
GCCCAGGCAGGGCAGCTGGAGCTCAACGTCATGATGCCGATCATGATCTGGGAGCTGCTGTTCTCAATGGAGATCCTGAAGAGTTTCTTGCCCGTTTTTCGTACCGGCTGTGTCGAGGGCATCGTCGCTCACCGCGAACGGGCCGAGTCGTTCGCTCACAAGAGCCCTTCGCTTGCCACCGCGCTGAACCCGGTGCTTGGCTATTCCAAAGCGGCCGAGATTGTGAAGGAGGCGCTGGCCACGAATCGCACGATCATGGAAGTCGCGCGGGAACGAAGCGACTTGAGCGAGGAGCAGCTAATCGAGATCCTGTCGCCGGAGAACCTGACCGGTCAGCTAGAGCGAGAAGGGAACTAGACCCGGTCCGTCGCTAGCGGGAGAACGGTGGGCGGGCGACGAGCCCAGTTACTACGGCGAGCTTGATTACGGCGCCTGGCAGGAATGGCACTACGGCGAGCGACAGCGCTTGCCCGGCGCTCACGTCGAGCACGCGCGCCAGCCACGAGGCGCCAAGACCAAAGATCACAACGTTGGCGGCGATGAGGATCGGAATCGCGCGCCACGCGGTGGCACCTGGTCGCAGCAACGAGCCGACCAGCCACGCTGCGATCGGAAACGACAGCAGGAACCCACCGGTCGCACCTAGCAACCCACCACTGCCGGCGAAGAGCGGCAGGCCGATCGCCCCGAAACCAAGGTAGGCGAGCTGGCTCATCGCGCCGTCGCGGCCGCCGAGGTAGACACCAGCGAGCAGCACGAACAAGGTTTGCAGCGTGATTGGGACCGGTGTGAAAGGCAGCGGGATCCGGATCAGGGCGCCGACAGCGGTGAGCAGCGCAAACGCCGTGATGCCCAACATCCGCTGTGTTGGCCGTGCTTGAATCCACGCCGGGATCCGAAGAGCGGCTGATGTCGAGTGTGTACTCACCGCACTACTGATTGAAAAACTCGGCGTTGACTTTGACGAATTTCGTCATTTCCGGCGGGACGTCCTCCAAAGCGAAGATCGCCTCCACCGGACACTCCGGTTCGCAGGCGGCGCACTCGATGCACTCGTCCGGATGGATGTAGTACATGTCTTCGCCTTCGTAGATGCAATCCACCGGACACACCTCGACACAACTAGCGTCTTTGAGTCCTATGCAAGGCTCGGTGATGACGTATGTCACTGAGCGAACCTTCCTTTCGATCGTGGATAGTTATCAAAGATATCGGTGAGTCGATGACCACTAAAGCTCGCTTTTGGGGTCCATTTCAGCAAGGCCCAACGCCCGGAAATCTTGCCCCCAGGTCGTCCCGTCTTTATAATCAATATTCTCAGGCCGCCGAAGGTGAGCGGATGCCGGAATTAGACGCTGTACGAGTCGATCAGTTGCTCCAAACCCTAACCGGGGTCGTTCGCGCCAGGGTGCGCATGAACGGCGACTCGACCACCGGATTGTGTCGATCGCTGTCCTCAAAGAAGGTGCACCACTAGCCCAGGGCGAGGTCGAACCCGCTGACGCGGAGGCGCCGAAGGGTGCTACCCCGCGGCTAGTTTTTCAGCGCCTGACGGTCACCCAGGACGAACCGCTCAAATGCACCGCACATGTCGAGCTAAAGCTCGGCGACGTGATCTTCGAAGGCACTCACAGGGACACCGACACACCAAAAGCGCGCTTGTACTCCTCCGCGCGAGCCGTTATCGAGGCACTCGACTACTTGGCGGAAAAGGAGATGGCGTTCTACGTCGCTGGGCTCGAGCACTTAAACGTCTTCCAGCGCGAAGTGATGGTGGTGTTGGTGGAAGGCCGCCACGAGCTGAAGCAAGAAAGGATGATGGGCACCGCCCTAATCGGTGACGATCCACACGAAGCTGCAGTACGGGCGGTGCTGGATGCCGTGAACCGGTTCATTGGTCGTCCATCGAAAACCGCCGGGGTCTAGCGCTCGACAGTCTTTTCGCTCGCCATTGACCACAGCTTGCGGTATCAATACCGCACTTCCTGAAGTAGCACAGTTCTCTTCTTCAACACGGGTACCCTATGACCGAGACACCGTCTCCAAGTTCACCGTCACCTGAGGGATTACCATCGGAGGCGCCTGCGAAGAAGGGGATGTCGACAGGCGTGAAGGTCGCAATTGGCTGCGGCGTGATGGCGGTCGTGGTCGTAGTGGGGATCGTCATCGCTAGCGTCGCTGGCGGCATGTTCCTGCGCCGCAAGGCCGAGGAATTGACCGGAGGCATCGAGGATCGAGCTCAGATCGGCGCGGTAATCGATCGACTCGAGGCCGAACACTCCTTTTCGCCCCCTGCCGATGGGATCGTTAACCCGGCGCGTGCGGAGCGGTTCTTCGCCGTCACCGATCTGGCTTGGCAGAGGATCGAGCTCGAGTGGGACGAATTGGAGGAGCGCGGTCGCGAGATCACCAATCGTGGCGGCGAGGCCGGGGTTGGCGATGTGTTCGCTGGCGTACGCGGGTTGACACACGCCAGGACCGCGATCGCGGAGGCGCTCGATCAGCATAAGATGCCGGTCAGTGAATACGTGTGGGTTGGCTATGCCCTGACGCGCGCATACCGTGCCCTCGAAAGCTCTGATCAGGGTCAGCAGGGAGCCGACCGCGGCGTGGCACAAGCCAACTTCGATCTTGCCAGGCGTTACCGCGATCAGTTGGCAGAAGTGTCCGGTGCGGGGGCGACCGCGGGAAAGAGTGCGGTGCTGGGTTTGGCCGTAACGCTCGACGTGACCGGCCGCGGTCCTTAGCTCTACCCTCGCAGCAAATCCGGTAACCGCTCGACAAACGTCGACCGAGCCAGGACCTGGTCCGCACCGGCTGCGCGAGCGCCCTTGAGGCCTTCCCGGTCCGTATGTGAGCCGAACGCCACCACAGTCATCGCGTCCGAGCCGGACTTGAGTTGGCGGATCGCATCGATTGGATCGATCGAACGATGATTGAGATCAAACAGCAACAATCCCTCACCTGTCAACCCATCGATATCGTTGACAAACGCCACGTTGATGCCGGCTGCTTGCGCAGTAGCCTCGATCTTGGCGCGGAAGAACAGGTCGTCGCAGGCGACGTGGATCACGCGTGTCATCAGTCGATGATACTTGTTCGCGAACCAGGTGGCAGCGGAGCGTTGACGTTCGGTTTTTGTTCGGGTAGAGTTTAATGACTGTGCCCGATCCGCGATCGATCCTCCATGTCGATCTCGATGCCTTCTATGTAGCCGTCGAACGGTTGCGCGACCCGTCGCTGGTCGGCAAGCCCGTCGTCGTCGGTGCCGACCCACGAGGAGGCCGCGGACGCGGTGTTGTTGCTACTGCCTCGTATGAAGCGCGGGTATTTGGGATCCATTCCGCGATGCCGATCGGCGAAGCGTACCGCCGTTGTCCTCACGGCGTATACCTGACCGGTCATCGCGACTTGTACGCGCGCGCGGCACGCGCGGTGAGGCGGGTGTTTGGCCAGTTCACGCCGGCTGTTGAGCCGGTATCGATCGATGAGGCCTATCTCGACCTCACCGGCACCGAGCGGCTCCACGGCCCACCGGCCCGAACAGCTGAGCGGATACGGTCGGCGATTATCGAGAACACGCGGCTGCCGGTCTCGATGGGGCTTGGCACCACCAAGACAATCGCCAAGATCGCCTCCGACCTAGCCAAGCCGGAAGGATTCCTCGAAGTGCTACCGGGACGCGAGGCGGTGTTCCTGGCTCCGCTGCCCTTACGCCGTTTGCCCGGCATTGGCCCCGCCACGCGCCAGCGATTGGCCAAATACAACTTAAAGACGGTGGGCGACTTGGCGCGGCTTGACCAAGACATCCTGGCCGGCGTCCTGGGCGAGCGAGGATCGTCGTTTCTCGCCAGTGCCACCGGCGACGACGGGGGGGCGGTAGCAGCCCACGAACATCCGAAGTCTGTGAGTCGCGAGTGCACGTTTGACACCGACACCACCGATCTCGAGTTCTGCGAGGCGATGCTCTTCTACCTCAGCGAGCGGGCATGTCACGATTTGCGGACACAGCGGTTGACCGCTCGGACGGTGACGTTGAAGCTCCGTCACCACGATTTCACGACTGTCGTGCGAAGCACAACAATGCCATCACCGACCGATAGCGATCGAACCGTCGCAACGACGGCACGAGAGCTGTTCCGCGCGGCGTGCGGACCTCGACCGAGCGTCCGGCTGCTGGGCGTAGGTCTTTCGAACCTGATCGTAGAGGCTCCACAGCTTGAGTTGTTCGCTTCGTCCCGGGCGCTCGCGTGGGATCGATTGATGGCGCCTCTTGATCGATTGCGAGAGCGTTATGGATTTGAGGCGGTTCGGAGCGGCTCAACGCTGCGGCTCCAGGACCCTGATCGATAACCCGATGAGTGAGTTGGCCGCCGACTCCAAGGTGTACATCGGTCCAGCTGGGTGGTCGTACCCGGATTGGAAAGGAGTCGTCTACCCGAGTGGTACCGGGCGCGACTTCGACCCCCTCGAGTATCTCGCTCGGTATTTCAACGTGATCGAAATCAACACGTCTTTCTATCGTCCACCGCCCAAGGCGTGGACACGGGCTTGGGTCGAGCGACTGAGAGACCATCCACGATTCCGGTTCACTGCCAAGTTGTGGAGGCGGTTCACCCACCAACGCGACGCACCGCCCACCCAAAGCGACGTCACCGACTACCGTGAAGGAATCGACGTGCTGGCGGCAGAGGATCGTCTGCTCGCCGTGCTCGTGCAGTTCCCATGGTCATTTCGAAACCGGCCTCCAGAGCGTCAGTGGCTCCAGAACGTCGTCGCCACGTTTGAGGATTACCCGTTGGTACTTGAAGTTCGGCACGAATCGTGGGACGATAGGGATACGCTAGAGTGGCTGCGCGAGCACAAGGTCGGTTTGGCGATGATCGACCAGCCGCTTCATGCCGGCTCGCTAGAAGCGGTTGATCGGCGCACCGGACCGGTTTTGTACGCTCGCCTCCACGGACGAAACTTCGACGCTTGGTTCGCGGAAGGACGACCGTCGAGCGAGCGATACGACTACCTGTATGAGAGGAATGAGCTCGTGCCGTGGGTCGAGCGGATCCAGGGAGCGACAAACGACTCAACTGTCGAGACGGTGATCGCGATCACCAACAACCATTATCAAGGTCAGGGCGTCGTCAACGCGTTGCAACTCAAGGCGTGGACGACTGGCGAACGAGTGTTGGTGCCCGAACCCTTGCTCACCGTATATCCCGACGCGCTGGCTGACGTAGCCACGGAGCGACCTGCGCAACCGGGTTTGTTCGACGTTGGAGGGTCGTGAAGCGCCCTGTGGGGTGCCTAGGGTGGCCGGGTTGGCTGGCCTTCGCAATCGCGATTACGTCCGCGTGTAGCGATGATGAGCCCGCTGGACCTGCGACGGGTAGTGCCGCCTCCATCGCGGTCACGGTACAGCTCTCACTGGCCGGCGATCTCGAGCCCTTTAAGGTCGACGGGCGGCTTCGGGTATTCTTCGTGTTGGCGTCGCCGTTCATCGGCGAGACCCCCGTGGGGACCGTCGTGTTGCCAGCCGGCGAGCGTACTGCCGTTGGCATGGTGGTTGTTCGAGATCAGGTGGGAACGTTGAGGCTAGAAGAGATCACGTTCTCCCCGGTTGTACCCTTCTTGTGCGGTACTAGCGCACTCGTGGATCCCCGAATACAGCCGACGACCTCGGTCGTGCTGGAGTTGTGTCAGCCGTGCTTGATCAATCCCGAAGAGATCCCGGACGCCTGTGAGAACGACGGTTAGTCGGCTACCAGCTCCCGCCTCCTCCGCCACCACCGCCGCCGCCGACCGAACCGCCACCGCCACTGCCGGAGTTCGATCCGGGTGCGGAGCCTAGAGTCCGCGTCGCGGCGCTCTGAAAGCCCGCCATCTGTGATCCAAACGCGCTCGAATTCCATCCCGACAGATCGCTTCCGTACCACGCCGGCGCGGCTTTGAGGACGCTTTCGAACTGCTTGACCCATATGTCGCTCACGTCGAGCGCTACGGCATACGGGAGCAGCGTTTCGAACAACTCGGGGGTCTTCTCGGGCGCCTGTCGGAACTCTAACTCGGCCTTCTCGGCCCGGCGTATGTATTCCTCGAGCCCCTTGAGTTGGCGTCTCATCTGCGCGCCTTTGGGCGTCATTGCCGGCATCGAAAACGAGAACAACAACACCACGAGCCCGCACAACACTACGCCGATGAGCAGGATGATATGGCTGAACACGGCCCCGATTGCCGCGCCCGCAGCCATGACCGCGCCACCGATCCAGAGGTACCTGACTCGGGTGCGGTGCGGGCTGGTTGGAAACAGCCGTTGTCGAACGAGATCGGCATACAGTGACTCGTGGATCTCTGGCAGGCGAGTGTAGAAATCGTTGTGGAGGTCTGACATCCGACGCGTGGCCTCACCCTCGAAGACCCCTCGAAGCACTCGCTTCTCGAACGGCTTGAGCTCGTCGATGTCGGCGCGAGTTTGGGTCAGCTGCCAGTCGTTCTTTGATAGCCCCAACGTTCTCAGCGCTCGACCTGCAAAGGAGCTGGCGTCAACCTGCCCCAGGATGCCATCGGGTGGAACTTCACGGATCTGCAAATACCCGCGGACCGCGAGATCGAGCACCGTAGCGACGACGTCGTCCATGTCGGCACGCTGATCGACAAGCGTCCCGGCCGGGCCGGGCCGAATCCCATCCGGCGGGTGCCAGGTCGGAACTACGCTGCCCGCATCGGGCTCACGGCCTCGGCGTTGCCACAGTTGAGACATGAAGGCGAAGGCCAGGAGCGGCAGAAGCCCTGGGCCCCATCGAAGGAGCCAAGAGGCTGTTTTCTCGGCACTGGTCGGCGGGGCGATAACGCCCTTGGGAAACGCCGCCACAAGCGTCAACCCCTCACCCGCCTCGAGAGCTTGCGAGGAATACCGGTACTGGCCGTCGCCTAGGTACTCGGCGCTGCACCGTGCATCACTCGTGCTCTCCGCCCACCCGGCGTAGCAGTAGGCTGACCACCCTGCAGCGTCGGCGAACGTCCGCGCCGCAGCCTCGGGAAGCGTCACCGTGGCCGACGCGCGCTCGATCTCGACCGGCCAACGCGTGCCGGTCACCTGCCAGTAGAGCTCGTCGTGCGCGTCGAAAAAACCGAGTCCGCTGGCGAGCGTGTAGTGGATCACATAGGTCTGCCGGCCGGAGACGGTGCGATTGGGATCACCGATTCGAATCCGGACGTCGTTGCCCTCGCGAGTCACCTTTTTCTGCCGCCGGTTTCCGCGCCCGTCGCTGACCTCACGAACGCCGAGGTCAAGGGTTACCCGCCCAGCCTGCACAACTCCCCGGTGGCCGACGACACGCTTGTACTTCACCGGGATGTCGCGGTAGATGCCGTGTCGATTCAACTCGTTGAAGTCGACCGCGATCGTCTCGACGACGTCCAGCGACCGATCGGGAAGCACCGTGTAATCGGCATGAAAGCGAGTGATCGTCCAACCCGTGTCTTGTGCGTGGATTGGCGATGCGAGGGCTAACGATGCGACCGCAAGGACGGTCGCACGGCGGATTCTCACGCCGGCTCCTCTGCTCCGACGTCTGGGGCTTCGCGCTCGGTCAAATCAGTGAGCTCGAAGAACTCACCAGGTGCAAAACCGAGCGGCTTTGAGAGGAGTAAGTTTGGGAACGTCTCGCACCGCGTGTTGTAATCGCGTACCACAGCATTGTAGTAACGCCGTCCGTTGGCGATATCGTTCTCGGTCAGGGTTAGCTCCTCCTGCAGCTGAAGAAAGTTCGTGCTCGCCTTGAGATCGGGGTAATCCTCGACCAGCGCCAACAGTTGGTGGAGACGTTGAGTGAGTGTGTTCTCGGCGGCGGCTCGTGACACCGTGCGTTCTGGCCCGCCACCGGCCAACATCGCTGTCGTGCGCGCCGCCGTGACACCCTCCAGCGTGCGCTCCTCGTGCGCAGCATAGCCGCGGACCGCGGCTACCACGCCGGGGATCAGGTCGGCCCGCCGCTTGAGAAGGGCGTCGATATCTCCCCACGCCCCCCGGAGTCGGTTTCTGAGCCCAACCAGGGTATTGAACAGCCACGCTACCCAAAGGGCGATGATGCCGACGCCGACAATCGGTATGAGAATGGCGCTGGACATTGCTACGTCGTATCTAAGCACGCTCTGCGCCGTGCACAATGGGTTCGTGTTCGGCCTATTTTCGGTTGGGATGTGAGTCCCGTTGAACCCCGGCCGGAGGGACGTATGACGACCGGGACGCAAGTCGTCGTTTTGGACGCCGCCGGCACGCTGGTCGAGCTCCGACACAGCGTCGGTGAAGCGTACGCTGAGTTGGCTTCGCGCGAGGGCGCTTCGCTCGACCCGGTCGCGATCGAGGCCGGGTTTCGTGCCGCCTTTCGTGCCGCACCGCCGCTCGCCTTTGGTGCGTACGCTCCAATGTCGGAACGCGATTGGTGGCGTCGCGTAGCGGGGGCGGCGATCGCCGCGGCCGGCCCGTTGCCCGTCGACTTCGACTTCGATCGCTTCTTTGACCACGCCTACGATTGGTTCGCGACCGATCGCGCTTGGCGGGTGCCGGCCGACGTCAAGCCCGCACTACGCGACCTGCGACGGGTTGGTTTCCCGTTGGCGATCTTGTCGAATTGGGACAGCCGACTCGAGCCGCTGCTCGAACAATTGCGGCTTGGCGGTTTTTTCGCCCAGGTGATCGTATCCGGACGCTTGCCGGCGGCCAAGCCGGACCGGGCAGCGTTCGATGCAGCGCGCGGCGCGCTTGGCGCGCTTGCGGATCACCGTCCACCGATCATGGTTGGCGATCGAATCGATCACGACATCCAGGCCGCTATCGATGCGGGTTGGAATGCGGTCTGGCTGGATCGTTCGAATCTCGGGGGCGATCTCCCGGACGGTGCGGAACGAGTGGCAGATTTGCGTCACGTCGCGCGCTTGGCGCGCCTGGCAGGCCGATCCTAGACTGCCCGGATGGTTTTCTTCGACGGACCCAAGCCGCGCCAGTTCGGGCACCGTGGTGCGCGGGGGACACACCCCGAGAACACAATGGTCGCCTTTGATGCCGGCATAGGAATGGGCGCCGAGGCATTTGAGCTCGACGTCCACACATCCGCCGAGGGTGAGGTCGTCGTTATCCACGATTCGACGCTCGAGCGGACGACCGACGGTCGTGGGAAAGTGCGCGACCAATCGCTGGACGAATTAAAGAGACTCGATGCGGGTTACAACTTCACGCTGGATGACGGCGAGACTTTTCCGTTTCGCGGACAGGGAATTGAGATCCCGATGTTGGCCGAAGTGCTCGATGCGTTTCCCGATGTCCCGATCATCGTCGAGATCAAGCAGGACGACCCACCGCTGGAATCCCAACTCGACATCCTTCTCCGATCGATGGATGCCCAGTCGCGGGTGCTCGTGTTTTCTCTGAAGCAGGGGCCGCTCAATCGATACCGTGATCTCGTGTCGGGGCATCAAACAGGGTTTGGTCCCAATGATGTGGCTGGCTTCATGCGTCGGATGGTTTCCAAGCGATGGAACGGGTACGACCCTCCCGGTGCGGCATTCGCGGTGCCGGTGAACTGGCAGGGCATTCCGATCGTGAGCAAGGCCTTCGTGCAGGCCGCGCACGCGATCGATCGCGAAGTTTTTGTCTGGACCGTAAATGAAGTCGACGAGATGAACGCCCTTCTCGACCTCGGGGTGGACGGGCTCATCTCGGACTTCCCAGAGCGGCTCCGCCGCGTGGTTGCTGGGCGGACGGCTGTTGACACCTCAGCTACAGAAGCGTAATGTCGCATTGTAGCGTCTTTTCCTGCTGACAAAAATTTTGACCTGGAGGTTGAAGTTCGCATGAACAAAACCGAACTGCGTGATGCCTTGGCCAAGAAGACGGGTCTCACCAAGAGAGACGCCGAGGACACGCTAAACGCGCTGTTTTCCACCGAGCGTGGTGGCATTATCTCGAGCGAGATAAGAGCTGGACGTCGCGTCCAGATCACTGGGTTTGGAACCTTCGAGCAACGGAAGCGCAAGGCTCGTACGGGACGTAACCCGCAGACGGGTGCGTCGATCCAGATCTCTGCTGCCCGTTATCCAGCCTTCAAGGCTGGCAAGGGCCTCAAGGACCGGGTCGACAGGTAGTTCTCCGCCGGCAGGCCAAGAAACGGCAGCAAGAGGCATCCGGACGCGGATGCCTTTTGTTTATGTTTAAGCGGGAGTAGGAAGTCGATCGATGGCGGTTCATTATCTCGACGGGGTGCGGCTTAGACGCTCCACCCGGGCAGCTGCGCGCTGGGTCAGCCAGCGACAAGAAAACCTCAACGGAATCAACGTTTTTCCCGTGCCAGACGGAGATACCGGCACGAACATGGCGGCGACGTTGGTCAGCGCCGTCGAGCAGGCCCAGCGCGTTCGGAGTCGCAGTATCGGCAAGGTGAGTCGGGCGTTGGCCGATGGTGCGCTTTTTGGGTCGTGCGGCAACTCGGGCGCGATTGTAGCCCAATTCCTCGAAGGATTTGCGGCGGCTCTCGAGGGTCGGGAGAGGGCCAACGGTCAGGGTTTGGCGCAGGCGGTAACCAACGCCAACCAGGCCGCTCAACAAGCGCTCGAAAAACCACGCGAGGGAACGATTCTGAGCGTCATGCGAGCGTGGGCGGATCGATTCTCTGTCGATGGCGCACAGGACGGAGCGGACCTGTTACAGGTCTTCGGCACGGCGCTGACCACCGCGCGCGAAGCACTCTCCGAAACCCCAAAGCAGCTCAAGGTTCTGGCCCGCGCCGGTGTCGTTGATGCTGGCGCGCAGGGGTTTGTGTATTTCCTTGAGGGGATCAACCACTTCGCCGAAGGACGGTTGGCGGGCGCGGTGATCGAGGAGGGTGATCATGCCGCGCCCCTCGAACGTGCCACGATCGTCGAGAGCCCAGAGGCGATCACTTTCCGGTACTGCACCGAGTGTCTGATCGAGGGGCGAGGTCTAGACCTCGCAACGGTTCGCGGCGCCATCGGTCGATTTGGCGACTCATTGGTCGTTGCCGGGTCACCACACAGGCTGAGAATCCACGTCCACTCCGATGACCCTGAAGAGGTCTTCGGCGCGGCCGCCGAGTTCGGGGAAGTGGTCAGTACCAAGGCTGATGACATGCGGATCCAGCACGTCGAGCAGTTCGGTCGCGAGAGAGTGGCGGTGGTGACTGACACCGCGGCGGATCTTCCGGAGCGGGACCAGCAGCGGCTCCGCATCCATGTCGTGCCGCTACGCGTGCTTCTCGGATCGGCTGCGTATCTCGACAAGCAGACGCTCAATCCGGACGAGGTCTATGAGCGATTGCGACGCGGCGAGCAGACGGTAGGAACGTCCCAGCCGCCGCCAGGTGATTACGCCGCCCTTTACAAGTATCTGTTCGAGCATTACACGTCGATCGTCGTAGTGTCGCTATCTGCGGCTCTGAGCGGAACGATGAATGCCGCCCGTAAGGGGAGTGAGCTCGTTGGCGATGGTCGCGTTACGGTGATCGATACCGGCACCGCGTCGGTCGCTCAAGGGTTGATCGTTCAGGCGGCCGCCGAGTGCGCGCTAGAGGGTAGCTCGGTCGAAGCTGTCGTGGCAGCCGCCGAGAATGCCCGCGACCGCGTTCGCATGTGGGTCGGGTTCCCAACGCTGGAGTTTCTCGAGCGCGGCGGGCGGGTTGGTGGCTGGAAGATTCGGGTTGCCCAAAGACTTGGGTTGGTCCCGGTGATTACCGTGCCGGTCCAACAGGGGGCACCCAAGGTGATCGGGGTAGCGCGCCGAGGGCGCATTCATCTGAACATCCTGGATCGGGCTCGCAAGACCCTAGGGCGCGAGTCCCCGCGTCCCGAGCGGATCTGGATCGCTCATGCCGGGGCTCCGGGCGTTGCCGACGCCTACCGGTCAGAGCTCGCAGAGCTGGCGCCGGAAAGTGAGTTTGACATCGTCGAGGTGGGACCCGTTCTGGGTGTCCACGCTGGCCCTGGCGCGGTAGCGGTTGGCTATCTACGAGCGTCTTTGTGATACAGACCACCGACAAGGACATTGCTCGAGTCGTCGTCTATACAACCGATCCGTGCTCGTTCTGCGTCCGCGCCAAGCTGCTATTGGAAGCGCGTGGAGTGCCGTATCGCGAAGAGCACCTTCCGCGCAGCCCCGAGGGGAAAGCGCGTCTAGCCGAGGTCGCACCCAGCGCTCGCACCTTCCCTCAGGTGGTGATCGACGATGAGGTCGTCGGCGGATACCGCGAGTTGGTGGCGTATGATCGCGACGGAAGATTGGACCGGTTCAAGTGATGAGTGAGCGGTGGAGAAGAGCCAAGGATGGGTTGGTCGATTGTGGTTGGGACGGTTTGCTGGCGACCCCTGGCGTCAACTTCACTTACCTGACTGGTGTGTCCTTGTGGCGGACCGAGCGGTTGACGTGTCTGGGCGTACCGTGCGATGGCGAGCCTTGGATCGTGTGCCCTGCATTTGAAGTTGATCATTTGGCCTCTCAGATCGAGGGGGCAGCTGTGATCGGCTGGGAGGAAACCGAGTCCCCATTCGCGGTGGCGGCAGCACGGATCGAAACCGTGCGGGATGGAACCTGGGCGATCGAGCCGTCGACCGCGTACCACGACGCGAAGCGACTAGCCGCGGCTTCATCGGTGCGATTTGTCGATGGCGCATCGCTGTTCGAGCGGTTGCGGCGCTCCAAGGACGCTGAAGAAGTCGCGCTGCTCGAGCACGCGATCAAGGTCGCGTGGTTCGTTTTCGGCGAGGTCACAGCGACACTCGAACCGGGTCTCACGGAACGGATTGTGGCCGAGCGGTTCGTTGAGGCCTTTAGGCGACATCATGCCGAGGGATGGGCGCTTGTACAGTACGGCCCCGGCTCTTCTGTTCCGCATGGCGAGCCGAGCGAACGCGCACTTGCACCTGGCCAACCGGTAATCATCGATTGGGGCGGCTGGTTGGACGGTTTTACCGCCGATCTGACACGCTCATTCTGGTGGGACGATGGGATCGTGCCGATCGCCGACGCGCCCACAGAATATCAAGCCGTTCACAGCCTCGTCCGCCGAGCGCAAGCAGCCGGTTTGGAAACGCTCGGCCCGGGCGCGGTCACCGGAGAGGTCGACGCGGCGGCGCGGTCGCTAATCCATGAGGCCGGTCACGGAGAGCACTTCACGCATCGCCTCGGTCACGGTCTCGGCCGCGAGATTCACGAGCCTCCGTATCTCGTAGCGGAAAGCGAGACGACCGCCGCTCCGGGCGACGTCGTAACGGTGGAGCCGGGTGTCTATCTACCCGAGCGGTTTGGTGTTCGGTGGGAGGACGACGTGCTCGTGACCGAAAGCGGAATCGACGTCTTGTCGTTCCAGGGTGAGCGTTATGCCGGCGTTGAGCTGGAAGACGCTTCCGCGACCTAGCGGACCCGCTTCTCCTGTGGCTCGCTAAAGCGGGGGTCGCCGCAGACCCACTCATAGAACGCGACTGGGATCCCGGCCGGCACCAACGCGCCCATGAAGAAGCTGGCGTCATCGGTATCCGGGTTGGTGTTGCCGGGCGAGCGCCCGTACGAGAAATCGCCTGCCTGTCCGTCGAAGGTCGTCAATCCCGGCTCGGAGATCGATGGCGTCATGAGGCTCGCGGTCGAGCCGCCCATATGACCCATCCCAAACGTGTGGCCCAGCTCGTGGCCGAAAACAGCAACGCGCACGGTGGAGCTGGCAATGCCCTCTAACCGCAGCCAGATCGCGCCACTCGAGATGGCCCGGTTGCCTGTCCAGAAGGTCCGCGCCAGCCCGACGGTGCTCGGGCTCGGGTACCGATTCGGATCCTCGTCGAACTGGACGATCAGCCAGCCGGTCGAGCCCTCCGCCGGCGGTGAAGTGCCGGTGGTTATCGAGGTAGCGGAGACCTCTCCGTCCGACCACTGGGAGATAAAGCTCCCGACCGAGTTCTCGATTTCGGTGATCCAAGCCGACGGCACCGGACCACCGCCCGGGAAATTATGGGCGCGTGTATCGATGTAGACAGACGGATTCGACATCCAGCGAATCGTCCGCGGTTCGTACTCCCGCGCGATGTCGTTGAATGCCGTCATGTTGAATGACGACGGGATGACCTCCCAAAAGTTGTGACTGCTTCGCGCGAACGTTTCCCGGTTGTGGATCGGGGAGCCACTGAAGTCGAGCGCTCGCAGCGACGTTGACGAAGTTCCGGCGATCACAAAGTGACCGGCTCCGTCCGTTACCGCTGATTCGCCAGCGAAGTCGACCGTCAAGTTGGCCATCGGCGCACCGGTGAACTGGTTGACGACGTCGCCCTCGAGTGCCACCGATGGTGGTGGTGGTGGCGGTGGTGGCGGTGGTGGAGGCGGCGGTGGCGCGGCCAAGACCTCCAGGTTGGTGGTGACCGACTGCGTACCGCCGTTAGACGACACCTGCACCTGGGTCTGATAGTTACCCGCAGCGAGCCCGCTACGCGAGGCGTTCAGGACGAGCGCAGCGGATGAATTCGAGCCGACCGAGCCCGACGAACTAGCGGTGGTTAACCACGAAGCGCCAGATTGGATCGTCCAGTTGAGGTTGCTGCCACCGCTGTTCGTCAGTGTGAGCGATTTGGAAGTCGACGTCGAACCGAAATCGACCGTCGATGGCGAAACGCTGAGGCTGGCGGGCGAGACGACCTCGACTGAGAGCGTAGCGGTCGCCGCGCCACCATTAGACGAAAGAGAGAGTGTGGCTTGGTGTGTTCCGGGCGTCAATGCCGAGCGGTTCGGCGTTGCAAGGATCGTTATCGCCGTGCCGGCGGCCAGCGTTCCGGACGACGGGATAACCGTAACCCAGCTCGGTTTGGATAGCGACCATGTGAACGAGCCGTTGCCGGAGTTTGAGACTTGGAACAATCCTGAATTGTCGCTGGGGCCAAGTGACACCGCCGACGGCGAGATTCCCGCGACTCCCTGACCCGGGTTGTCGACCGTCACAGAGACCGAAAAGACGAGTTCGCCAAAGCTGACTTGGAACTGACCACTGTGCGTTCCGGCTGGCAGGGTCGAGCGATCGACGCTGACCATCACCGTTGTTTGGCCTGGCGAGAGCGTTCCGGTTGTGGGCGTAGCTGATAACCACTCGGTCGGAACATCGATCCGCCAGGAGACGGTCGCGGGCGTCCCGTTCTGAAGCGTGATGGGCAAGCTGCCGGTCTGTGCCGAGAAACTGAGCGAGGTGGCCGAAATGGAGACCTGCCCCTGAGGTGGATCGCCTGGCCCGGACGGGGACGAGCTCTTCGAGCACGACAATACGGCGCAAATCGCCACCGCCAGCACGCAGCTGGCCCAACGGTTGGGTCGTGTTCTGAGTAGGCTCAATGCACCACTGATCATAATCGACGTCAACAGCCGCATCCTCTATGCCAGTCTACGACTTGCGCCGCTTCGCGCCCGGGTATCCCCCTGGGTAACGGTAGCTGACTGCCGACTCTTGGTAAACCGCTTCCGCTCGGGCGGAGGGTCGCCACCACACCTCCCCTTCGCATGGAGGGTGGTTTGCGACCCCGTATCTGCAACCTGCTAAGCGTCACCTGGGGGCCACGCCGCCGCGTGGCCGGGACCGGAACCGAAGGCGAACTTCCTCGGGGCACGAATGAGCAACGACGACAACAAGACGATGATCGGAATCCGGGGCGCGATTCAGGTCGACGAGAACACGGTCTCCGGGATCGAATCGGCGACCGTCGAGCTGCTGCGTGCGATGGTCGAGCGGAATGGGGTCGATCCCAGCTCGCTGCTCGCGATCTGGATCACGCAGACGCCGGACCTGACCGCCGCCCATGCAGCGGCTGGAGCTCGTCGGCTGGGGTGGCTCGATGTACCACTCTTGGGCGCGCAGGAAAGCGCAATTGAAGGTGACCTGCCGAGGACCGTGCGAGTGCTGATGCTGGTCACGACGGCCGCTAGTGAATCCAAACCGAACCATTGCTACTTGGGTGCCACGGCCGTGTTGCGCCAAGACTTGATCGAGACGGGAAAGCCACGATGATCGTAATCTTGAAGCCCGGCGTTTCGATCGAGGCGATGGGTGAACTGGTCAAGTTCATCGAAGATCAGGGGCTCACGATCGCTCGGATCGTGCGCGGCGACGGACGCACGGTGATTGGGCTCCTCGGCGAGGGGCGGCGCATCTCGATCGATCGACTGCGCGCGTTCGAGGGCGTCGAGGACGTGGTGCCGGTCCAGCGGCCATTCAAATTGGTCGGTCGCGAGCTCAAACCGGAGGACACTGTGGTGCACGGTCGCGGGTTCGCGGTCGGCGACGGTGGTTTCACGGTCATAGCCGGGCCCTGTGCGGTCGAGTCTGAGTCCCAGATCCTCGAATGCGCACATTTTCTCAAAGCGCAAGGTGCGAACGTTCTTCGTGGCGGTGCGTACAAACCTCGAACGTCGCCCTATACCTTCCAGGGCATGGAGGTTGAGGGACTGGAGCTATTGGCACGTGCCCGTGAAGAGACAGGACTCGCGATCATTACCGAGGTGGTGAGCGCCGAGGATGTTGAGAAGGTCGGTGAGTTCGCCGACATCCTGCAGGTCGGCTCACGCAACATGCAGAACTCCCGTCTCCTTCGTCGGGTCGGGAAAAGCGACCGACCGGTGTTCCTGAAGCGTGGCCAAAGCGCGACCTTGGAAGAGTTTTTGCTCGCAGCGGAGTACATCGTGGCCGAAGGAAACACCAACGTAATACTGTGCGAGCGCGGAATCCGAACGTTTGAACATTACACGCGGAACACTCTCGACATCGCCGCCGTGCCGCTGCTGAAGCAGCTGTCCCACCTACCGGTCATCGTCGATCCGAGCCACGCCACCGGCCGCCGCGATTTGGTGGCGCCGTTGGCGATCGCCGCGCTGGCGGCCGGCGCTGATGGTGTCATGGTCGAGGTTCACCCCGATCCGGAGAACGCGCTCTCGGATGGCCCACAGAGCCTCACGTTCGCGCAGTTCACAAGGATGATGGACGATTTGGTCCGGGTCCGGGAGGCCTTGAGACCGCACCTGGCTACGGTATGAAACGGATCGGGCTGGGACCGGTTGGACGCGTCCGGTCGCGGATCCGGGTGCCTGGCGACAAGTCGATCAGCCACCGCGCGTTGGTACTGAACGCGATCGCCGAAGGGACTGCGACGGTGCGCGGGTTGGCTCCGGGAGCCGATGTTGGCGCGACACTTAATGCGCTCGAGGCGTTGGGCGTAACGATCGAGCGGTTGGGCGACGACAAAGTCCGGGTCACGGGTGGCGCCCACTGGCGCGCCAAACAGCCGATCGACTGTCAGAACTCGGGAACCACTGCCCGCTTGTTAATGGGGTTACTCGCCTCGCGGGCATCTGCCCCCGTCACGCTGATCGGTGATCGATCGCTCTCGCGCCGACCGATGCGACGGGTAGTCGAGCCGCTGCGCCGGATGGGCGCCGAGATCGAGCTGGCCGACACGTTGCCGCTGACGGTCACCGGCCGGCCGCTGACCGGTGCCGAGCACTGCCTCGACGTTGCCAGTGCCCAGCTCAAGACGGCGCTCTTGTTGGCTGGCTTGGCGGCCGACGGATTGACTATGGTGATCGAGCCCGGCGTCAGTCGTGACCATACTGAGCGGATGCTGGCCGCGATGGGTGCGCGAATCGAGCGACGGGAGAGGGAAGTCCGAGTCCACCCCGGCGATCTCACCGCGCTGGATATCAACGTGCCCGGAGACCTTTCGTCCGCGGCGCCATTCCTGGCGCTGGCTGCGGCACGCGAGGGAAGCGAGGTCGTCGTCGAGGACGTTGGGCTCAACCCGACGCGCACCGGGTTTCTGGATCTACTCCGCGCATTCGGGGCAGAAGTCGAGACGATGGTTACGGTGACCGAACCCGAGCCCTACGGTGATGTGCGCGTGACGGGGATGAAGCTGTCGGGGATCGACGTGGATCCCGAGACCATTCCGAGGACGATCGACGAGTTGCCCCTGATCGCGGTCGTCGCTACACAAGCCGAGGGTTTGACGCGCGTCCGCGGAGCGGCTGAGCTGAGGGTCAAAGAGAGCGATCGGATCGAAGTGATCGCCGCCGGCTTAGTGCGCATGGGCGCCGACATGGAGATCGCCACCGATGGTTTCGACATTCGTGGTCCTACAGTGCTCGAGGGGGCGCGATTGAACGCCGCGGGCGACCACCGGATCGGCATGGCGCTGGCGATCGGTGCTGCCCTGGCACAGGGTGAGAGCACGCTTGACGGCGCCGAATGGATCGACGTCTCGTACCCGTCTTTCTTGACCGACCTCTTCTCGTGTGCGGGGGTGCCCGTCCGTGTCTGAGATCAAGTCCGGCTACCGTTTGGCAATCGTCGGCTGGCCGGTGACGGGCAGCTTGAGCCCGGAGTTGTGGGAGACGATGGGCGAGGGACGCGGCTTGGAGATCGAATACGAACGACGGCCGGTCGAGCCCGGCGATACCGACGCTTGGGAAGCGATCTGGGTGTCCGATCTCGATGCGTTCAACGTGACCGCGCCGCACAAGGCAGCGGCGGCCGCGCGTTGTGACCGGCTGTCTTCACCAGCCGAACGGATCGCTTCGGTGAACACCGTGTTGCGTAAACCCGGCGGCTGGCGTGGCGAGACGACCGATGGCTACGGGTTCATGCGCAGTCTGGAGGATGCTGATGTGCCGCTGGTTGGTCAACGGATTGCGTTGTTGGGGACCGGTGGTGCGGGGCGTGCGGTGGCTCGAGCGACCGCCGATGCCGGTGCTCGCGTTACGTTCGTCAGTCGAGCGCCGGAGCGGGCCGTGACCGGCTGCGAAGATTGTGGGCGCGTCGGTTGGGATGCACTCGATCTGTTGGAGTCGCCGACGATCGTTGTCAACGCCACCCCGCTCGGTCGACAAGCCGGCGACGAACCGCCGGTGCCCTACCGCGCGTGGTTCCCGAACGCGGTGGCGGTCGATCTGAACTACGATCCGGCGGTCACCCGGTTCCTCGAGCTGGCGACAAACGAGGGTGCGGCAGCTGCCGGTTACGCCAACGACTTCCGATCAGCTACACAGGCGGAGCGAGCGCCCCGATGCTGAGGTACATGACCGCCGGCGAATCGCACGGCGAGGAGCTGATCGGGATCCTGGAAGGCGTTCCGGCAGGACTCCCGCTCTCACCCGACGACATTGATGGTTACTTGTGGCGGCGTCAGGGGGGTGTCGGACGCGGTGCCCGGATGGACATCGAACGCGATCGAGTGCGCATCGTCTCCGGCGTTTGGAAAGGCGAGACGACCGGTGCGCCGATAGGCCTGTCGATCGGCAACCGGAGCCGGATCCCGGATGATAGGCAGCCGCCTCGAACGGTACCCCGGCCGGGGCATGCAGATATGACTGGTATGTTGAAGTACGGTTTTGACGATGCCAATCCGGCGATCGAGCGGGCCAGCGCGCGAGAGACGGCGATGCGGGTCGCGTTGGGTGCGGTCGCGCATACGTTTTTGCGCGCGTTCGACATCGCCGTCGTCGGCCATGTCGTGGTCGTCGGTGGCGTGCAAGCCTCGCCGGATCGATCGGACTGGGAGAAACTGGTCGCGGAGCGCGATCGTTCGCCGTTGTACTGCGCTGATCGGTTGGTGGAAAACGAGATGTTGGCAAAGATCGAGGCGGCGCGAGAGCGACAGGAGACGTTGGGTGGGGTGGCCGAGGTGGTCGCGCTGGGTGTGCCTCCCGGGTTGGGATCTTACGTGCAGTGGGATCGCCGGCTCGAGGCGTCGCTCGCGCAAGCGATCCTGTCCATTCAGTCGGTCAAAGCGGCGTCGATCGGCGACGGGATCGAGACGCCGTTGGACTTCGGTCGCGACGCTCAGGACGAGCTCTTCTGGCAGGACGGTGTTACCAGGCGTACCAATCGCGCAGGCGGGATCGAGGGCGGGATCTCGAACGGCGAGCCGATCGTCGTCAAGGTGTTCTTCAAGCCGATCGCTACCCAACGGCGACCGCTGCGATCGGTTGATCTGGCGACCAATGAGGAGACGGAGTGCCGCTACATCCGATCCGACACGCTCGTCGTTCCGGCTGGCAGCGTGGTCGCCGAAGCGATGGTGGCGTTGACGATCGTCGAGGCATTGCTCGAAAAGTTTGGTGGAGATCGGCTAAGCGACACACGGTCGGCGTTCGATCAGTACGCAGCCCGGATCCCGTGGCGTGGTGTGGCGCTTCCGAAGGGGTTGCGCGCTGCGCCTGCGCCGTCACCGGAGCCGATCGAAGCTCCAGCCGAGGAGATCTAGCCTGAGCCACACAAGCTCGACAAAGGTCTACCTGGCGGGCCTGTCAGGAGCCGGCAAGACGACTGTGGCCGAACAAATCGCTGGTTGGCTTGGGTGGCCTGTCTTCGACGTTGATCGCGAGGTCGAACGAGCCGCCGGGTGCACCGTTTCGGCGGTATGGAGTGCCGAGGGCGAGGCCGGTTTTCGGCGCCTGGAGCAAGCCGCGGTCGAGCACTTGGTGGAGCGGCCAGGCCCGCTGGTGGCCGCGCTCGGCGGGGGTACACTCGAGCACACGGCGAGCCGGGAGAGCTTGGCTGGCTGGGGGTCGGGGGTCTTTCTCGACGCGCCGATCGAGTCACTGGCCGATCGGGTTGGGACTTCGACCGAGCGGCCGCTGCTCACGGAAGGCGTGCCAATCGATCGATTGCGCGCGCTCGCAGCGGAGCGACAACCGCGCTACGAAGCTCTGCCACATCGCGTGAACGCCAACGGTCGTTCCCCCGAAGCGATTGCCGTCGATGTCGTGCGCGCGCTCGATTGGCCGACCCCCGAAGCGATCGCCGAAACCGTATGGTTGGGACGCAATGCGCTGGCTCATGCCGGCCGCGTTCTCGATCGTGCGCTGACGGCCGACACTTCAAGGGCCGTCGTCGTTGCCACCGATGATCTTGTCTGGGGCCTGCATGGAGAGGCCTTACGGGTAGGCTTGGCCGAGATCGGATGGGAGGCGGTACCGCATCTGCTGCCAGCCGGTGAATCGGCCAAGAGCGAGACCGTTCTGGCTCGACTTTGGAATACGCTCGCCGAGCGTGGCGCCGATCGTGACACCCCGCTGGTCGTGTTGGGCGGTGGTGCCCCTGGCGATGTCGGCGGGTTGGCCGCCGCGACGTTCAAGCGCGGTCTGCCGCTGTTCCTGTTTCCTACGACGGTGCTGTCACAGGTCGATGCGGCGATCGGCGGTAAGAACGCGATCAACTTCGCCGGCGTCAAGAATCTGGTTGGTGCGTTCTACCTGCCGACGGCGGTCGTGGTAGACCCGCTGTGTTTGTTGACGTTACCGGAACGCGACTACCGGTCGGGATGGGCCGAAGTGGTCAAGGCGGGAATGATCAATGATCCGGAGTTGTTCACGTTCTGCGAGCGTGAGGCCGAAGCGCTCGCAAGGCGACGGTTGGATGCGGTCGAGAGCGCACTGGCGGCCGCTATCGCGGTGAAAACCGAGATCGTTGACGAGGATCTGCGCGAGACCGATCTCCGCCGAGCGCTCAACCTGGGGCACACTCTCGGTCACGCGTTGGAGACGGTTGGCGCGGGATGTTGGACACACGGTGAAGCGGTCTCGATTGGGATCGTTGCCGCGGCGCGTCTGGGCGAGCGGCTCGACGTCACCGAGTCCGGTTTCGCCGATCGGACCGCCGCGTCGCTAGAAGCGTTCGGTCTACCCACGAGTGTGGAGACGGGCGTCGATCGGGATCGGGTACTGGACGTGCTACGCCACGATAAGAAGCGCGCCGCCGACGCGCTGCATGTCGTCCTGCCGGTCGCGCCGGGCGAGGTTCGAATCCAACCGATCGACGATGTCACCGTTCGCGCGTGGGTGGAGGAGACGATCGGATGAACGTCCTCGTCTTAAACGGACCCAACCTGGGGAAGCTCGGCACACGTGAGCCCGAGATCTATGGTCGCCAGACGTTGGCCGAGATCGAGGCCGGTCTGGAACCGGTCGCCGCTGAGGTTGACGCCACGCTCGAGTGGTTCCAATCGAACCACGAGGGCGCACTGATCGATCAGTTGGAGGCGCACGCCGGTTGGGCTGACGGTGCGCTACTGAACGGCGGTGCGTTGACCCATTACAGCTACGCGCTGGCCGATGCGGTGCGGGCATTCGCGAAACCGGTGGTCGAGGTCCATTTGTCGGACGTCCAATCGCGCGAGCCGTGGCGCCGCGAGTCGGTGCTGGCCGACGCCTGCGTTGAAGCGGTGAGCGGGTTGGGTGCGGACTCGTATCGAGTGGCGTTGCTGGCCCTTGCTCGTCGGCTGGACGGTGGCGGTTAGCCGCCGCTCGTCGACGCCCGATCCGTCTGGCGACGCGCTCCCCAAAATCGTCGTGAAACCACCGGGGCCCGCTAGTCGTCGGCTCGCGATGGAGCTCGCCAAGCTGGAACCGGTGCCGCTGTTTGGGGCCATCGATGGCGTCGCGCCGATCGCGTGGCAACGTGCACGGGGCGCGAACGTCGTGGACGCCGACGGCAATCAGTATGTCGACTTGACGGGCGGGTTTGGCGCCGCGCTCGTCGGTCACCGAAACAGTCGCGTGGTTACTGCGATCGAGAAAGCGTCGAGCCGGCTCCTCCATGGCTTAGCAGATGCGGCGCCGCACCCCGATCGTGCAAAGTTGGCCAGCGATCTCTCGAAGCTCGGCCCCATCAAGGGTGGCCGCGTCATGTTCGCGGGTTCCGGCGCTGAGGCGATCGATATCGCACTCAAGACCGTCCACTTGGCGACCGGTCGCTTCGGAGTGGTGGCGTTTCACGGAGGATATCACGGCACCGGTTTGGGCGCCCTTCGGGCAACGGGCCGCCCGGCGTTTCGGCAGCCGTTCGAGGCGGCGTTGGCGCCGGCCACGCTCCGGGTGCCGTTCGCCGATTGCTTCCGTTGCCCATACCGGCTCACGTATCCAGCCTGTGGAGTCGCGTGTTTGGATGCCGCGCTGGCCGAGATCGACGCTTGGAATGGCGACGGTTCTCGGCCGCCGCTCGGGGCTTGGATCGTCGAGCCGGTGTTGGGACGCGAGGGCGTTGTCGTTCCGCCGCGGGGTTACCTAAAGGCGTTGGGCGAAGCGGCGCGCGACAGGAGGCTCATCGTCATTGCCGACGAGATTCTGACCGGCGGCGGGCGGACCGGCCGCTGGTGGGCGGGCGGTGCGCTCAAGCCTGACCTGGTGACGATCGGAAAAGGGATCGCCGGAGGTCTGCCGCTGGCGGCGATGATCGGTCGCCGATCGCTCATGCAGGTGTGGGAAGGGAAGGGTGAAGCGCGCCATGCAGCGACATTTATGGCTCACCCGCTGGCGGTGGCGGCGGCTCGCGCCGCGCTGGGGGAGATCGCGCGCCGCGACCTTCCCGCGAGCGCACGGGCGATCGGCAGGCTCACGAAGCGCCGTCTCGGTCGAATTGCACGCCGACATCCGGTGCTCGGCGACGTGCGCGGTGTCGGGGCGATGTGGGGGCTCGACGTAATCGGCGATCCCGTCACCCGCGCACCGGACCCCGGGGTCGCCAAGGCGTTGTCAGCCGCGTTGGCCGAACGCGGCTATCTCGCGCTTGCCGGTGGCCCGCATGGCAACGTGCTCTCGCTCACGCCGCCGTTGATAATTGGCGAGCGGCAGCTAGAAGGGTTTTTCCCTGCACTAGACGACGCGCTAACCGAAATCGTGACGTGTTAGCAGCCATCGAAGACGGCAATGCAACCCGACGATCGAAACAAGTATTCTCATAGAATGAAGCGCCTCATAGTCACGGTGTCGTTTGTTGCGGTCGCATGCAGCAGCAGCGGGGGCGGGTCACCGGCCGATCCAGTTCTCGATCCGGTGGGGAGCAGTCCCAGTCTGACAATCGGATGGGACGGTCACCGTGTCGACTGGGGGGCGCCGGAGCGGCTCGTGGCGACGATCGCGAATGCGCCCATAGGGGCGACAGTCGAATGGTACTCGCTGGATGATTTGTACCTCGGCCAACCGGTTGTTCTCGGTACCGGGTCCGAGATCACGATCGCGGCGCTCAAACCGGGGACCACGAGAGTTGAGGCTGTGCTCTCCTCGGGCGGCCAGGAGATTGCGCGGCATGGCGTCAGCGTGGCTGTCGACTACCGCGAGAGCTGGAATGTTCGGCTCGAGGGCCGGCTTGTCCTGCCAGCGGGAACTGTCGGCGACGTCTGGGTCGAAAACGACCATGCGTTTCTCGCTCGTCGCATCGCAGGCGGGATCTCGATCGTCGCGCTGAATGGCGCGCCGAGTGAAGTTGGCCGCTTCAACGCGACCGGGTTGTTCACCCAGGACGTGAAGGTCGCGGACGGGATCGCCTACGTTTCGCACGAAGGCGATACCCATCCGAACTCGGTGACGATCGTCGATGTCAGCGATCCCACCCAACCTACCATGCTGAGTGGTATACCTCGGACCGAGGCGGCCGGCGCGCACAACGTGTGGGTGGATCGATCACGGCTCTACATCGCTGCACCACAGGAGATCCACGCCTACGACGTGAGTATGCCGGCGGCTCCGCGACCGTTGGGTACCCTGTCATCGACCAACGGCACCCCCCACGACATCCACGTTCGGGATGGTATCGTGTACGGCTCGTACTTGGGAATACGCGAGGGCCAGTTCAGCGAGCTCGTGGTGGCGACCGACGCCGATGCCGGCTTGGTACCACTCGCGTTTCATACTTATGAAGGCGCCTTCACGCACAGTTCGTGGCTTACAGAAGACGGGCAGTTCTTATACGTCGCCGATGAAATCATCAACGCCCCGATTCGCATTTACGACGTATCGAATCCGGCAGCGCCCGTCTTGGTCGCGACCTACCAACCACGCGTCGGAACAATTCCTCACCAGTTGGCGATCGTCGACGGAGAGCGAGCCTACTTGGCGCACTACAAGCATGGGGTCGAGGTGCTCGACATTACGGATCCGTTAGCGCCCAGGTTGGTGGGCTTCTACGACACGTTTGCCGGCGTGCAGGCCGATCCCGGCGGTGCGCCCAACATCCTGTCGCTGGCTCATGAAAAGGACGAGCAGTCGATCTACGACGGTGCGTGGGGCGTCCACTGGACAGCCGACGGCCGGTTTGTGGTGAGCGACATGGCTAGCGGCCTGTTCGTGTTCAGCTACATACCGGATTCCTAGTCGCTAGGACTCTCGGCCGGTTCCTCGACAAACACTCTCAATCGACTAACCCGCATTCCGTCGAGCGCTTCGACGGTCAACCGGCAACTCGGCACGTCAGTGACGTCGCCGATCTCGGGTCGTCGACCCAACTCGCCAAACACGTAGCCGCCGATCGTGTGGTACTCCTCTTCGTCGAGGGTGAGGGAAAACCGCTCGTTGAAATCGGGGATCAGCATCAAGCCATCGACCAACACCTCGCCAGGCTTGACCTCTTCGACGTCCGGCCAGTCGGTCTCCGCCTCGCTTCTCACCTCGCCGACAATCCGCTCCATCACGTCGCGCAGCGTCACAATGCCGGCGGTGCCGCCAAATTCGTCGATCAGCACGACGATGTGACGACGGTTGGCCTGCATGTCGGCCAACAACTGGAAGACGCGTACCGATTCTGGAAGCACGACGGGCGGCCGTAGAACGCGTCGCAAGTCGAGCGTGCCACTTTTTTCCGAGAGGAGTGGTAACAGATCTTTGACGTTGACGATCCCGACGATGTTGTCGAGTGAACCATCGTAGACCGGGTAGCGCGTAAAGCCCTGATCTTTCAAGGTTTCCTGGATGTCCGACCGTGGTGCGGCGAGCTGAAGGCCGATGACCTCCGTGCGCGGCACCATGAGCTGGTTCGCCGTCAAATCGGCAAATTCGAAAACCCGATGAATGAGCTCCTCTTCTTTGGGTTCGAGCACGCCCGCCTCGGTGCTTGCTGAGACGATCATCTTCAGCTCTTCCTCGGAGTGGACGACGTGGTGACCCGCTGCCACGGGCCGGAACCCGAACGCCCGGACGACCAGCAGCCCGACCGCGTTGAGCAACAGAATGAACGGTTTGAACAGCGTGAGAAACCACCGGGTTGGTAGGGCGACGAACAGCGCCGTTTTCTCGGGGCGCTGAATGGCGACCGTCTTTGGCGCGAGCTCACCGAGTACGATGTGGAGTCCCGTGATGATCGTGAAGGCGAAGGCGATCGCCACCGCGTGAGCGGTCAGCCAGCTCCACGTTGGCGGAAGCCATCCGAGCAGCGGTTCGATGAGTGCGGCTAGGGCCGGCTCGCCGATCCATCCCAGCGCGATCGATGCCATGGTGATGCCGAGCTGGGTCGCAGCGATGTAGGTGTCGATATCGTCGAGTGCCTCACGGACCTTCGAGGCCAGCGGACGCCCCTTCCGCTCGAGCTCCTCGATGCGCGTCCTGCGTACGGTGACGAGCGCGAACTCGCTGGCCACGAAAAAGCCGTTCGCTCCCACTAGGAGGAGAACGGCCAGCAGACGAAAGAAGATGTCGAGTCCGGATAACGGAGGTTCCATCGAACTAGAAATCTAAACCGGTGGACCCCGAAAATCACGATCGAAGTGGGATCGGCCGGTTGACCCGCTGGGACCCGCCGCCTAGGCTGACCGCCATCGTGCGCACCGATGAGCTCCTCCGCCGCGTCGCTGGTCTCGACCAGCGAACGTTGGACGCCTGCCAGTCGGCTGGGTACTTGACCCCAGACACGCACCTTGGCGGGGAGGATCCCCGCTGGTGGAGCGACGCCGACGTGAACAAGCTGCGCGACATCCTGCGATTCAAGCGTCAGGGGTTCGGGCTGGAGGAGGCGTTCAAGAAGGCCGCCGAAGACCGCTTTTTCGGGTTGTGCCCCTGCGATTGGAGGTAGATGTGAAGATCACAATCGAATACTGCGCGGCTTGAAACTACGAACCGCAGGCGTCCAGTTTGGCCGCCACAATCGAGAAGAACATCGAGTCCGCCAACGTCGAGTTGATCGCTTCAGGGGGAGGGGTGTTCGAGGTCGAGGTCGACGGCGACCTCATCTACTCCAAGAAACAGACCGGCGAGTTTCCTGAGGAAGACGACATCGTCGCCGCTCTGAGCGAGCGGTAGTGGCGGGCCGTTCGGGCTAGCACCGCGAAGTGCCCGATCAAGCCAGATATGTAGTGCTGGGTTCCGGGCCGGCGGGCACGCGCGGCTCGGAGACGCTCAGGAAATGCGATCGAGAGGCCCGGGTGGTCGTCGTCTCCGCCGATCCATACCCCTTCTATAACCGGATCCTCCTCTCCAAGGCGTTTCTCGAAACCGACGATCTGTCGCCCGAGGAGGTCGTCATCAAGCCAGCCGAAGTGCACGCCGCCCAGCGAATCGAGTTGAAGGCGCAAACCCGGGCGATTCGCTTGGATCCCGATGCACACGAGATCGAGCTGTCGAGCGGGGAGAGCCTGACCTACGAGAAGTGTCTGATCGTCACTGGCGCGTCACCGATTCGCCCGTCGATACCTGGCATCGATCTCCCTGGGGTGTTCGAACTACGGACGCTGGAGAACGCGGTTGCATTGCGGGCCGCGGCGCGCGGCGTCGAACAAGCGGTGATTATCGGCGGCGGGTTGATCGGCGTCGAGGTGGCAGCCGCACTGACCAAGCGTGGTGTGTCGTGCACGATGTTGGCGCTAGAGCCTTGGTTGTTCGGCCATCTGGCACCAGAGCGGGTCGGGCACGCGCTGGAAGCGATCATGCGCTCGGGAGGCGTGACGCTCGAGTTGGAGGCCGCAGCCCAGGCGATCGATCGGGACGGCGGCCGACTCGTCGTCCACACCGCTGATGGTCGCAACTTCCCGGCCGATCTCGTCCCGGTCGGGGTCGGTGTCACGCCAAACGTCGAGTTCCTCGATGGTGCAGGCCTAGCGGATCGGGCCGGAGTTCGCGTCGACGCTTTTCTGCGTACGGCAGCGCCAGATCTTTACGCCGCTGGCGACGTGGCGGCCTACGATGATCCGTTGACCGGTGTGCGACACCGGGTCGAGCACTGGCTTCACGCGCAGCACCAGGGGCGCCACGCGGCCGAAAACATGATCGCTGAAGAACCCACACCCTATAGGCGGGTCTCGTCATACGACACCGCGCTGTTTGGTGTGTCGGTAGTGGTCGTTGGGGCGCCAGAGCTGGCAACCGAATGGTCGACCGAGGGTGATCTGGTGAATGGCAGTGGATTGGCGGTTGGCCAGCGTGGCGTGCGGGTGGTGGCGGCGTTCTCGATCGGTGAGGCGAGCATCGCCGAGATCACGAGGCGGATCGAAGCCGGGGAATGACTTCCAGCGAAGCGCTGGTGACCGGTCCGCGGTTGTTCCTCCGACACCCGGTCTTAGACGACGCCGACGAGTTTGTCACGCTGCGCGAGGCGAGCCGCGACTTTCACCTCGCTTGGGAGCCAATTCCCGAGGATGGCTCGGATCCGATCAGCGAGGCGGGGTTCAAGCGATTTCTGGCCACTTCCGATACACCCGAATCGCAGAAACACCTGATGTGTAGCATTACCGACGACGCGATCGTCGGCTACGTCGGCTTGAGCCAGATCTCCATGGGCGTTTTTTGTTCCGCGTACATGGGTTTCTGGGTCGGTGTAGAGCATGCCCGGCGAGGTTACGCTACAGAGGGCATCTCGTTGTGTCTCGAACGGGCATTCACGCGGCTCGGCTTGCACCGTGTTGAAGCCAACGTCATTCCGACGAACACGGCGTCGCTGGCGACCGTTCACAAATGCGGTTTTCGGAAAGAGGGGTACTCTCCCCGCTACTTGAAGATCGCGGGAGAATGGTCAGACCACGAGCGATGGGCGATCACGATCGAGGAGTGGGAGGCGTCGCGCGGTCCGATCAGTCGGACTTGAAAGGTGTCAGTCCCAGAAACTCACGGGTCGACTTTTCGAGGATCTCGTGCGCCCGTGGGTCGCTCAGATCAAGGCGGTTCTCGTTGATCACCATGACCTGCATCCCCTTACACTCGTGCCAACATTCGGCACAGATCTTGTCGAGGATCTCTTGGCCCATATCGTCGGGATAGGGCGCGCTATCAAGGCGTTCCCTGGTCTGACCGCATCGAGTGCACGTTACCTCAGTCATCGCTTTTCTCCTCCTGGTCGGCGTTGGACGCGCCGGATACCCTCTCCCCGTGAAGCGTGACCACCTCGATCACGACGAAGGAACGTTCGCCATCGGGCGCTTCGAGCGTCACTTCGTCTCCCGGGCGAGCGCCGAGGATCGCCCGGCCCAGCGGCGACGCGGTCGAGATCATCCCGCCGTCGAAATCGACGAACTCGGGAAACACCAAATGCCACTCATGACGCTCTCCGTCCCCGTCCTCGAGCTCGACACGAGATCCGAACGCCGCTTGGTCACGTGGCACGTTGCGCAAGTTGATCGCGCTGAGTTCACTTTGACGGCGGGTGAGTTGCGAGAGACGCGCACGGACGAACTCCTGGCGTTCGAGCGCTGCCGAGTACTCGGCGTTCTCACGCAAATCGCCCATAGCGACAGCCTGGGCGATCAGCTCCGGAAGTTCAATCCGAAGCTCGCGGTCGAGATCGGTGATCTGCTCGTCCAGCCGGTTGCGAAGCTCGTCGAGCATGGTACCTCTGAAGAAGTTCGGTCAACAAAAAACGCGGCCGCAGGGTGCCGCGCGATCAACGGGGGCTGTTCCAGTACGGTTAACAATTTATCGCCTATGACCATCGATCGGCAAGCTGAGAAGCAACTCGATCGCGACGCATGAATACTGCCGGACATCGAACCGAGACGTGGGATCGCGCGGCGGCGCTGGAGCGGCTCCGTGAAGAAACGTGGGATGTGGTCGTCGTCGGAGGGGGTGTCACGGGTGCCGGCGTCGCGCGAGACGCAGCTCTTCGCGGTCTTCAGGTGGCGCTGGTCGAGGCTGGCGACTTCGCCGGGGGCACGTCGTCCAGGACGACCAAGTTCGCGCACGGCGGTCTGCGGTACCTCGAGATGCTCGACCTGAATCTCGTGCGTGAGGCGTTGACGGAGCGGGCGGTGCTGTTGTCGATCGCACCGCATTTGACCCGGGCGACGCCATTTCTCATCCCATCGTACAAGGGTCGGTCGCGACCGGGTTGGAAGCTGAAGGTCGGGCTCGCGATGTATGACGCGCTGGCCGGTCGGACCCGATTTGGTCGTCACCAGATGCTCGACCGCGACGGCGCGCTCGCCCGGGAGCCTTTGCTGTCCACGACGGGCCTTCGCGGCGCTGGCGTTTATTGGGATGCACGGGTGCGAGACGCACGGTTGGTGATCGAGACGATCGCCGATGCCCGACGCGCAGGAGCTGTCACCGCGTCGTACTGCGCGGTTCGGAACCTCGAGCGCTCGCAGGCGGGATGGGTCGGCGACGTCGAAGATCGTCGCGGCTTTAGCTCGTTCACGCTTCAGGGGCGAGCGTGGGTCAACGCGACCGGGCCATGGTCGGACCGCCTCCGCCGGCGAGTTCGTCCCGGTAGCACGCGACTTCTCGACCCGACCAAGGGTGTGCACATCGTCGTACCGCGCCACAAGCTCCCGCTTCGCGACCCGACTGCGCTGTTCACCGGTGATGGTCGGCTCTACTTCGCTGTTCCCGAAGGACGGTGGACGTACATCGGCACGACCGACACGCGGAACGGTGGCAACATCGATGACTTGCGGGCGTCACCCGGTGACATCATGTACCTGATCGACGCCGCTTGCGACGCACTGACCTGCAAGCTCTCTGGTGAAGACGTGGTCGGTGCGTGGGCTGGATGGAGACCTTTGGTGCGCGCCGCCTCTTCTCGAGACCCGAGCGCGATATCTCGCGAGGACGTGATCGAGCAAACGGCCTCTCGTTTTGTCACGGTAACCGGTGGCAAACTGACAACGTACCGGCTGATGGCCGAGGAAACGGTCAACCGGTTGGCCGAGAACGCTGGTTGGGATCTACCGCCGTGTGAGACGACGCGACGGCCGCTCGTACCGGCACGGGTGGGAGGGGAGAAGCCAGCCGCCGGCGTCGATCCGGCCGACGCCGCTCGCGTGCGAGAGCTCTTCGGGCCCGACGCCGATGATGTGTTTGCACGCTGGCGCGAGGACTCGGCTACAGCGGAACCATTGGGTCCTGAGACTCGTTATACGAGTGCCGAAGTCGAGCGCGCCGCGCGCGAGATGGTCGAGACGCTCGAGGATCTGGTCGACCGGCGGTTGAGCGTCCTGCCCGGAGGCGTTCCCATCGGGAAACAAGTACTCGCCAACGTCGCCTGCGCCGCAGCGCCGGTCTTGGGATGGGACGAAGCGCGTCAGGCGGCCGAGGTGGACGCGTTCCGGAGGTCAGAACACGGCTCGTGAGTCGCGGGTGTCGCTACCGCTTTGCCAATGGCACCACGTCACGCTCTGTCGGACCGGTGTAGATCTGCCGGGGCCGATGGATCCGGCCGGCCGGGTCGAGGCGCATCTCCCGCCAGTGCGCGATCCAACCGGGCAGGCGACCGAGCGCGAACATGACCGTGAACATGTTCGTCGGTATGCCCATCGCGCGATAGAGGATGCCGCTGTAGAAGTCGACGTTGGGGTAGAGCTTGCGTGAGACGAAGTACTCGTCCTCGAGCGCGACCCCCTCCAAGTGCTTGGCGATCTCCAGTAACGGGTCGTCGACGCCCAGCTCACCGAGCATACGGTCGGCCACCTCTTTCAGGATCTTGGCCCGCGGATCGTAGTTCTTGTAGACGCGGTGACCAAAGCCCATCAGCCGAAAACCGGAGTCCTTGTCCTTGGCCATGTCGACGTACTTTTTGTAGTTGCCGCCGTCGTCGATGATGTGCTGGAGCATCTCGATGACCTTCTGGTTGGCACCACCGTGAAGCGGACCCCACAGCGCGTTGATCCCAGCCGAGATCGACGCGAACAGGTTGGTCTCGCTCGAACCCACCATGCGTACCGTCGAGGTCGAACAGTTCTGCTCATGGTCGGCGTGAAGGATCAAGAGCAGGTTCAACGCATCGTCCAACACCTCCGGCACCTCGTACGGCTCGGCCGGCACGGAGAACATCATGTGGAGGAAGTTCTGCGTGTACGACAGATGGTTCTGGGGATAGACAAACGGTTGTCCGACCGATTTTTTGTACGAGAACGCGGCGATCGTCTTGGCTTTGGCGAGGAGCCGGATGATGTTCAGGCTCATGTCCTCGTCATCTTGCGCTGGGGGGTAATAGGCGGAGAGAGCGGCCACCATCGATGACAGGATCGCCATCGGATGCGTTGTAATCGCATACCCCTCGAAGAACTTCTTCATGTCCTCATGGATCAGAGTGTGGTGGGTCAAGCCCTCCCGAAACGCTTGGTACTGTTTCTGAGTGGGGAGCTCACCGTAGATGAGCAGATAGCAGACCTCCGGAAAGCGTGTGGCGGCCGCGATCTGTTCGATCGGGTAGCCGCGATAGCGAAGGATCCCCTGTTCGCCGTTGATAAACGTGATCGCGCTCTGGCACGACCCGGTGTTCCCGTAGCCGGTATCGAGCGTGACGGCCCCGGTCTGTTTCCGGAGTCGGCTGATATCGATGCCCGTCTCGCTTTCGCTCCCGACGATGATGGGCAGCTCGAGTTCCTTGCCGTTTATGGCCATCTTCGTGACACTCATCGTACAATCTCCACTTCGATTGTTGGCTTTGTTGAGCCCTCATTGGCTCTTGATTACACCAGCAATTTCGCCGATTTGACGCAATTCGCAAACGCGTGTACGGTTTGACCCTACAGCCTCGAAATAGCGAAGTTTACAAGATGTTCAGCATCGGCTCCCTAGCCCTAGAACGTCCGCTCCTCCTGGCCCCGATGGAGGACGTGTCCGATCAGCCATTTCGGCTAATGTGCCGGCGGCTCGGCGCAGACGTGGTGTACACCGAGTTCATTTCATCGGAAGGACTGATCCGCGACGCGGCAAAGTGCCTGGAAAAGCTCCAGCTGGCCAATGGTGAGCGGCCGGTCGGGATCCAAATCTATGGTGCCTCGGTCGAGGTGATGATCGAGGCAGCCCGGATCGCTGAGCAAGCAGGTCCCGAGCTGATCGATATCAACATTGGATGTCCGGTCAAGTGCGTGGCCGGTCGCGGCGCGGGCGCGGGGCTGCTGAAGGACCCGGCGCTCATGGAGGCGATCGTGGCCGGTATCATCGAGGCGGTTGAGCTGCCGGTGACGGTAAAGACGAGGCTCGGGTGGGACCACGACTCGATCCGGATCGTCGAGAATGCGCAGCTGTTCGAGCGGCTTGGCGCTCAGGCGCTCGCGATCCATGGTCGAACCCGGGCTCAGCAGCGGAAGGGCGTAGCTGATTGGGGGTGGATCAAGCGCGCCAAGGAGGCAGTTTCGATCCCGGTGTTTGGCAACGGCGACATCAAGGCTCCCGAGGACGTCGCTCGGATGTTCGACGAGACCGGCGTAGACGGGGTCATGATCGGCCGCGGAGCGATCGCCAATCCGTGGATCTTCCTGCAGGCTAAGGCCCATCTGGATACGGGTCGGGTTCCGGAGATCGAACCGGGCGAACGGATTGGCACGTGCCTCGAGCACTTCAATCTGTCGGTGGAGTACAAGGGAGCGCGCCGCGGGACGATCGAGTTTCGCAAACACTACAAGGGGTATTTCAAGGGTCTTCCCGGGTCGACCGCGGTTCGCACCGAGATCATGCAGTGGACCGAGCCGGATCCGGTGATCGAAAGGTTGTTGAACTACGCCGTCGAGCTCGGCGTCGAGCCCGTAGGTACAAGCGCAATGGGAATCATTCAATAGGAGGCGTGCCGAGATGGCGAAAGGGAAGAAACCGACACAACCGCAAGCCAAACCATGGATTCGGTGGGGTGGTGTCCTGGTGGGTCTAGGATTGGCGGCGGTGATCGTCTGGTTTGTGGCCAAGCCGTCGGCGGGGGATTCGCCGACCGGCGACACAGAGGAAGCGGCAGGTCCCGGCCCCAGTCCGCTTGACCTGGCGGCAGGCGGGCCGACGGTCCAGAACGCGGCAGCGTTGGCCGACGTGCCGCCGGAGAGCCTGGCGTCCGCCGGGCCAGCAGTGCCAAGCGGTATCGACATCTCGAACGATCCGCGTCTCGGAGCCGACAACGCGCGGGTGACGATCGTCGAGTTCTCGGATTTTGAGTGCCCCCACTGCGCGGTGTTTCACGAGGAGATCTTCCCGGCGTTGAGATCGCTCTACGGTGATCAGATCCGGTGGGTGTTCGTAAACACTTTCTTCTCGGCCGGCCACCCGATGGCTGAATCGGCTGCGTTGGCTGCCGAGTGCGCCACCCAGCAGGGTCGTTTCTGGCAGTATGCCGACCTCGTGTTCAAGCACCAGAAGGAGCTCAGCCGCGAGACGTTGGACGGCCACGCGCAGTCGTTGGGTTTGGACCTGGTGGCGTTCCGGCAATGCCTGGAGAACCGCGAGATGGCGAGCGAGGTGGCGGCCGATCTGGCGGAGGGTGATCGAGTCGGAGTGGACGCCACGCCGAGCTTCTTCGTCAATGGTCGTAAGGTCACCGGCGCCCAGCCGGTCGCCGCGTTCAACGAGATATTGGCTCCGTATTTCGGGAACTGATGGGTCGGCAACGCGTTGACTGAGCATTAGGCCGGTCGTAGCTTGGCGTGGCTTTACGCCTGGGTAGCTCAGTTGGTAGAGCACGGGACTGAAAATCCCGGTGTCGGCGGTTCAATTCCGTCCCCAGGCACCATATTCCAGGCGCGCCGACTCTTTCCCGCCGCGCCGAGATGTCCAACCGAGCCACCGTAGCTCAGCTGGTAGAGCAGCTCATTCGTAATGAGCAGGTCCGCGGTTCGAGTCCGCGCGGTGGCTCCATGGCTACTCGGTGCTGCGATGCCCCCTCAGTAGCCGCACGTAGATCATGAAATGCGTTACCAAGAGAAGCGGGACCAGGAACGTCGGAATGTACCAGGCTGCGCCGAAGTACGGAGCCACGTCAACATGCCGCAGAGCGTTCGCGAGATCCACGGTGCCAACGACATTGAAGAGCCAGACCAAAGGGATTGCGACGGACGCGCCGGTTCGCAGGGCGACGAACGCTAAGAGCGCCAGGAGACCGCTAAGCAAGTCGCCGTAAGCAGCTGGGTTGGCAAAGCCCGCTGGCAACGGCTCCGCGACGACTCCCGGAACGAGAAATACCATCCCGATGTGGCGGAATGCATGTGGGAGAGTCAGCCAGGACAGGGCGTGTTGCCGCGGCATGCTGTCCAACCACGGCGCGACCAACCACTTTGCCGCGACGCTCCACACCAGTACGCTCAAGAGGAACTGCAGCCCGAAGATCGCTTGGGTGTCCATACGTCGACCGCCTCGGCTCTGGGTTCGTAGGCCTTCTGGCTCGAGAGATAGTCGTTTAAGATCTTAGTCCGAGTGGGCGAAGGTGGCCGCGTGGCTGGGCGTGAATCGTGTCGCTAGCGTTCTGGCAAGTACAATCAGCCATCAGACAAGGATCCGACTGTAATACGTGACTGAGTCCCGCCACCGTCTGCCCGTCGTCTCGGCCGTCATCGAAACGTACAACGCAGACTCCGATTCGGAGATCTCGCTCGAGCACGTACTCGAGAAACTGCATGCGCAGACGTATCCGCAAGAGAGCATCGAAGTCGTGGTCGTCGTTGACGAGAAGAACGCCGGACTGACTCGGTTCCTCGAAGAACGGTTCCCTTGGGTGCGAGTCGTTCTCGCGGACAACCCGTCGTACTACGGGATGAAGGTCCGGGGAATGGAGGCGGCGACGGGGGACATCATCGCGCTGACCGACGCCGACTGCGAACCACCGCCAGACTACGTCGAGAAGCTCGCGCGCGACTTTGCCGACGGCGTCGACGTCGTTGTCGGAAAGGTCCGATTCACGCCCGGCGCGCGGTTCGCAAAGACGTTCGACCTGTTTTGCTTCGGCCACATCAAGGCAGACAAGGAAGGATTCGCCCAGGCGTTTAGCGTCAACAACGTGGCGTTCACGAAAGAGATCGCCAGCAAGCACCCCTTCGATCCGCGTATTCGCCGGAGCGGTGGCGCTTACTTGCTCTGCCGCCAACTGAGGGCCGCCGGGTACAAGGTCGTCTACGACCCTGAGATCGCCGTCATCCACGACGCGTACGATCTGCATTTCCAGATGATGATGCGGATCCGAACCGGATATGAGGTCGTGAATCTATTGAGGCTCGACGAGGGAGACATACTGCCAGAGACGAAATTCCGGCGACTTGGTGTTCTCGCACCTATCGTGTCGTCGGCGCGACGGTGCCTTATCGATCTCCGCGTCATCGTCTCCGATCGGCGTGAGCTCGACATCTCGATACCCGAGATCCCGTACTTTTTTGTCGCATCATTCATCATCCGGAGCATCGAGGCCGGCGCGGGTGTCCTCACGATCTTCAAACCGAACTACTTCGCCGAACGGTACGGTTGGTGACCAAGCCACCTTACTTGAGCACCGAGCAAATGGTCGAGGTCGATCGAGCGATGATCGAGGATTATCACATCGAGTTGATCCAGATGATGGAGAATGCCGGGAGGAACCTGGCCCATCTGGCCCGCACTCGGTTTCTGTCGGGTAACCCACGTGGTCGCGAAATCGTCGCGCTCGTGGGCAACGGCGGCAACGGAGGGGGAGCGCTTGTTGCCGCGCGGCGGTTGCACAATTGAGGTGCGCGCGTTCACGTGTTCGTCAGCGTCCCCGGAGACAAGTTCTCGTCGGTGCCGGCCCACCAACTTGACATTGTTCAACGAATGGGGATTCCGGTGTCGATCGCAGGGGATCTACTCGCCGATCTGGAGCCCGATCTGATTCTGGACGGTGTCATCGGCTACAGCTTGAAGGGTGCACCGCGTGACGGTGCTGAGTGGCTAATCGAGTGGGCAAACGACAGTCTGGCGCCGGTCCCGGCCCTCGACGTGCCGTCCGGTGTGGACACGGCCACCGGGAAGGTGTTTGATCCGGCAATACGGGCGACAGCGACGATGACGCTGGCGCTCCCGAAGCATGGCTTGCGCGCAACCGGCGTTGACGCTTTCGTCGGCGATCTCTATCTCGCCGACATCAGCGTGCCTCCCGAGTTGTACGCCGAGCCAGCGCTTGGCATCGAGGTGGGTCCTATATTCGCCGAAGAGGAGATCATTCGGCTGAATTGAACGCGGCGTAGCTGAAGGTCTGCGACCACAAGAAAGGGGATTGCAATGAACACCTATGTAATTCGTCGACGGAGAGGATGGGCAACCCCGGAGGAGCTCGAAGAGGCCGCGGGGCGCTCCCGCCGTGTGGGCGATGAGGAAATGTCGGATCAGGTGCGCTGGATTCGGTCGTACGTCGTTCAGGAACCGGATGATAGCCTAGGAACGGTCTGCATCTACCAGGCGATCTCGGAAGAGGCGATTCGGGACCATGCTCAGCGGGCGGATCTGCCGGCCGACGAGATTATTCCAGTTGTGGGAACGGTCATCGTTCGCGACGATCCCGTGGAAACACCCGAACAAGCGTAGTTATCACTAAGCCGGAAACACCTCGCTATCGACCGGTTCGGTACGATCGTGGAGCATTGCCGAACCTCATCGTGATTGGAGCGATGAAATGCGGGACGACGAGCCTTCATTGGCACCTCGATCTCCACCCTCAAGTAGTGATGTCGCGTCCGAAGGAGCTCGACTTCTTTCTTGTTCCGGGACGCGAGTTGAACGCGCAAGATATGGAGTGGTACCACTCACGATTCCCCGCCGACGCGCCGGTGCGTGGCGAGACTTCGCCGAACTACACGAAACGCTGTCTCTACCAACGCGTGCCGGAAAGGATCTGTCACGCTATTCCCAATGCTAGGCTCCTTTACATCCTCCGGGATCCGGTCGAGCGGGTGGTTTCCCACTATGTGCACGAATGGGCAAGCCGGGTGGAGAAGCGAGCCCTCGAGGATGCTCTCGACGATATCGAGCACAGTCACTTCGTCGAGCCGAGCCTCTATCATCGGCAACTATCGGCCTACCTCGAGTTCTATCCGCGATCCCAGATTCACGTAACCACACTTGAGCAGCTAAATGCGCACCCCGAGCGCACGATGCACGAGGTCTTTGACTTTTTGAACGTGGAAACTTCTTTCGTGTCGCCTCACTTCCAACGAGTGGAGCACTCGTCGTCGCGCAAACGGCGGGTGACCGCCGTGGGCCAGCTTGCAAGAAAGAAACTGGGACGACACCGCGTACAACGATTGTGCAACAGGGTGTCGATCGACGGACTCTTGTACGAGGCAGAACCGGTGTCTCGGCCGACTCTATCAGATCGTATGAGGCAACGGCTTGAAGAGCGGTTGCGCGATGATGTTCGAGAGCTAAGGGCGCTAACTGGGCTCGCGTTTAACGGATGGTCGTTGTGAGAGATTGATTGTATCCAAAACCTGCCGGAAAGAGAACGGCCCGGCGTGGAGGCACCGGCCGTTCTGGCTGTTCGGCTTGTTTGATAGGACCCTACTCCTCCTCTGAGCTTTCGTCGTCGACGGAACTCTCATCATCTTCTTCGCTGACGCTGTCTTCGTCGTCTTCCGAGGAGTTCTCGTCATCCACAGAGTCCTCGTCATCGTCCGAAGACATGTCATCATCGGTGGCGGCCGTGTCGGCGTTGACGTCCGAGTTGTCATCGTCAGAGCTCAGATCGTCGTCGGAGCTCGCCTCGTCGGAGCTGAGGTCATCGGTTGAGTTCTCGTCAGCATCCGAGCTTGAATCATCATCAGTCGCGCCATCGTCGTCGGCGGATTCGATGCCGCTGTCGCCGGCGAAACGGCTCAGGCTGTCAGGGCCGGCGGGAGCCGATTCGCAGGCCCACACGCCAAAGACGATCAAGACGACTCCCAACAACCAGCTAACATTTCGATGCATAGAACCTCCGGTGCGGCCTGCTGTGAAAAACGAGGTCGCGAAACCCTGGGATTATATCATTCGCGAGCCCCAAACTCGGTTAACTTGCGTCGACCCAATCCGCCGGAGTCCGTCGTCGCTCTCACTCCCTTCCACAGAAGTGGAACGCGACTGTCACCCCGTTTGGAGTGGCTTTAACGTGCCAAGGCGCTTACTCCGTTTCCCGCCATGATGTGGCTGTGCAACGGCCAGGTGAGCGCCTAGCGACACCTATTGAGAGGCAGTACCGACCCGAATTCGTACATCGTTTCCCACTCGCCCGAGATTCCGCAGCAAAACCAGCCATAGCATCGCCATGGCGACGATCTCCAGACCCTCCTCGAACACCTTCGAGAAGTGGCGCAGGGCGGTGAAGGGCTCAACCCCGAACTGGCGCTCGGTGAAGAGTTCCAGGTCGAATCGGTTGGCGATGTGCGTGTAGAGATTCCAGCGATGGGTCTCATCGAGGCCCTCGATGAAGTCGAGCCCTACCGAGAGCGCGAAGATCGAGATCGCGATGAAGACCATCGCTCTTAGCGCGGGAACGCGTGCCTCCCACCACAAGAAGACGAGCGTGAACAACCCGAGCCCGGCAAACACGGGTAGCAGCAAGAGCTGCCATGAGTAGCTGGGGAAGACGTCAGGCAGGCGGGCGAACCGTCCAAATCGGCCCGCGGTGACCGCGTCTCGACTGATCGTCTTGAAGGCGGTACCGAGTCGCTCGTGGATCTCGGCGCCGTCGTCGACCGCCATCCAGGTTAGGAACAGCGCGATCACGATCCAACCCCAGCGCCGGACTCGAGACGCATCCTGGCGGCGAACGACGATCACCGTCGCCCAGGCGGTCAACGCCGTAAGCGACGTGATAGTCACGCCAAACCAGGAGCCAAGCGCGTCCTCACGGGTCATGTTAAACAGTCTGCGGATGGCGCCGATCTCGGTCCAGCGAGAGTAGTTCACAGTCGCATCGAGAGCGATCAGTACAACTACGATCAACACGCACGCGGCAAACAGCACCCGTGTTGTTCGACGGACATCGAGGACGAACTCGAGTGGCTTTCCGCTAGGTGTCAGACCTCCGCCTCCAGCTCTTGCCTGAGCTCGACGACCTTGGCGTGCTCCTCATCCGGGAGCGAGGGGTAGCGCAGGTCGAGTGCCGCGAGCTGATCACGGATGACCCGTGCCACGCGCCAGCGCATGTACGGTTTGTCATCGGCGGGAATCGCGTACCAGGGGGCCCACGGTCGGGAGGTCGCGTTCAGAGCTTCCTGGTAGGCCAACATGTAATCGTCCCAGTGTCGTCGCTCCATGATGTCGCGGCTCGAGAACTTCCAATTCTTGTCGGGCCGATCGATCCGCCTGAGGAACCGACGCGCTTGTTCCTCGCGTGAGACGTTGAGCCAGAACTTGAGAACCACCGTTCCATTCTTCGCCAAGTGGTGCTCGTGATCACGAATCGACGCGTAACGTTCGGTCCACAGCGCATCATCGTCGGGTCGATGCGGCAACCGCTGGCTGTCGAGGAAGCCGGGGTGGACCCGTACGACGAGCACTTCTTCGTAGTAACTGCGATTGAAGATCCCGATGCGACCTCGCTCCGGTAGGCGGATGGCGCTTCGCCACAGGAAGTCGTGATCGAGCTCACCCTTCGACGGCGCTTTGAACGAGAAGACCTGAAAACCGGCCGGATTGACTCCGGTTGTCACCGCTCGGATTGTGGAGTCTTTGCCGGCTGCGTCCATGGCTTGGAATACGCAGAGGACCGCGTATCGATCGTCGGCATAGAGCAACCGCTGAAGCTCGTAGAGCTGATCAACCGTCTTTTCGAGCTGCTTCTTTCGCTGTTTGCGTTCCGGCGCGTCATCCGGGGGATTGGTGGGCGCGCGACCCAGTTCGAAACTCCCGTCGAAGGGGACGCGATAAGGGCTCGCTGGTGACGAGCAGTAGGGCGCGGACGTTGGGTCAGCCATGAGTCAGGTTCTCATTGGGTTAGAGGAAGTACCGCGTGGCGAAGATACAGAGTCGATGATCGTAGCCCAAACCGAGGCTATCTTTGAAACATGCCCGAAGCTAAGGTCATGAGCCGGAACAGCGGGCACACATCCTGCAGGTACCGGTAACGGTAAAGTGGTGAAGCGATGACGAGCGATTCCCTGATTATCAGCGTGTCCGGCATCCGGGGTATCGTCGGACAGGGTCTGACACCCAACGTCGTGGCGCGGTACG
Source organism: Gemmatimonadota bacterium (assembly GCA_039590215.1). Taxonomy (GTDB): domain Bacteria; phylum Gemmatimonadota; class Gemmatimonadetes; order JACCXV01; family JAHWKZ01; genus CAMYLR01. Next base: position 59,594 of record JBDHFX010000013.1, read on the forward strand.
CGGCTGCGCATGGCGCCGAGCGACGGGCGGCTACCGGGGGGAACACGGTCGTCGTGGGGCGTGACTCGAGGGTCAGTGGCCCGATGCTTCAAACCGCGGCGATGGCAGGGCTACAAAGCGTTGGGTGTGACGTGATCGACATCGGGCTGGCCTGTACACCGACGATTCTGCTGGCGATCGAACGTGAGGGAGCTGCCGGCGGGATCGCTGTCACGGCAAGCCACAACCCGGCCGAGTGGAATGCGCTCAAGCTGGCTTCAGAAAAGGGGATGTTCCTGACCCCCGATGAGGTCGAGAAAGTGCGCGCATGCGTCGAGAGAGATCGCATCCCGTTCGTAGCATGGGACGAGCTCGGGTCGATCACCGTGCGCGAGGGCGCCACCCGCGCCCATATCAAGGCGATCCTGGCC
>JBDHFX010000014.1:0-28688 GCA_039590215.1 Gemmatimonadota bacterium
TTGCCGCGTTCAGTCTCCCGCGTCCTTCCAGCCTTTTCAGGCCGGTAACGCTCATGGGGTTTTCCCCTTCGGAGCTTTCCCCTCCCGCGGAGCCGTAGCGCCTCTCGACGCCCTCTGCCCTCTTGTCGTTTACCGGTCTCTGAAAGCAGGTGCAGCCCGCAGGAGCCACATCCCAAATCATCACCGGCCCGACTTCAGGGCCTCGCTCCCCGCGTGAGTCCGTGGCGGGCGGACGGGGGTTAGCCGTGCGCCCACTCGCTACTCCCTTGGGGTTTCCGCGCTCTAGGGTATTCCACCGTTGCGTTGCACACAGCGTCCCGCGTGCTCCCCTCGCAGGCTTGGCTTACGACGCCAAGCGGCGTCGTGCCGGCCTCTCAGGGTTTCGATCCGCAACGGGGTCGGCCCCCCGTCGGGAACCACAACCCTTATGCGCTTTTTGCACCTCTTCTCCGCTCCGTGAGCTTTGAACCGTGCCGTTCCGAGCTTACGCTGCCGAGCCCGGTGACATCACTGCTCCGGTGGCTCGTCCATGGAACGTCCACGGCCCTCCCTGAGGGCCCATGGAGTGAGTATCGGTGCCAGGTTCCAGGTCGCTATCCGACCCTCGCAAACGATTATATGGACCCCCCTGAAGTCTGTCAACTTATTGCGAGATAAAGAGTTACAAGATTGCAGGTGGGGTTGGACAAGTGCTTTCCAAACGGGTATTTGGCGATACTTAGATCAACCTCTTTACCACATCATGACGGTAAGCCAAAGACGCCGAATCGGTTCCCGCGATCTGTACAGAAGCTTCACAGAATGTCCACAGATCGCGGCTCTTTCTCCACTAGTTATCCACGCGTTATTCACAGATCGCGGCAGGGTCGCTACTGTCCTGGGCCCGGGTTTTCTTAGGGGCTTTCGCTACAGCAGGTTCGCGGCGTACTCGGCGAGCTTTGACCGCTCGCCTTTCCGCAGCTCGACATGAGCCGCCAGCGGAACGTCCCGGAAGTGCTGCACGACGTGGTTGAAGCCGTTGGTCGACGAATCGATATACGGGGTGTCGATCTGCCACGGATCACCGGTCAACACGAGCTTGGTGTGATCGCCGACGCGGGTCAGGATCGTCTTCACTTCGAGCGGGGTCAGGTTCTGGGCTTCGTCGACGAGCATGAACTGCTGCGGGATCGACCGGCCCCGGATATGGGTCAGCGGTTCGACCGCGAGCAACCCGCTCCGGATGAGCTCGCTCACCGATCGATCGCCGTTGCGGCTCCGCTGGCCTTCCAGGAGCAACGCCAAATTGTCGAAGATCGGCTGCATCCAAGGGTTTAGCTTCTCGGCCACGTTTCCCGGCAGATAGCCGATGTCCTTGCCCATCGGAAACGTCGGGCGTGAGACGAGCAGATGGCGGTAGGGGCTACCCGAGAGCGTCTGCTCCAACCCGGCCGCCAGCGCCAACAACGTCTTCCCGGTCCCGGCCTTGCCCATCAGCGTGACCAATACGATCGAGGGGTCGAGCAGCGCGTCCAGCGCGAAGTACTGCTCCTTGTTGCGTGGTCGAATGCCCTGCACGCCTTCGCTGTTAGCAATCAGCGCCAACAGCCGGCCGCCGAACACGTCGATTCGAGCCAGGGCGGTGTTCGACGGATCGCTGGAGTCACGAAGGAGCGCATACTCGTTGGGCGAGAACTCGCCGTCGAGCAGCGGTAGCTCACCCGTTTCGCGGAACAGGTCGAGTTGCTCGGCCGCCAACTCCAACTCCGTCTGGCCCGAATACAGCTCGTCCAGCCGAACGCGGTCGGTCTCGTAGTCTTCGGCTGCCAGACCGAGCGCATCGGCCTTGATCCGGAGATTGACGTCTTTCGTCACCAGGATCAGCGGAACGTCGGGATCCTCGTCGCGAAGATGGCGGGCGATCTTGAGGATCTCGTTGTCGACTGTGCCGTTGCCGTGAACGATCGGTTGCTGCGGGTTGTCGGGGTCGAAGACAACCTTCAACGATCCACCGGTTTCGAGCGCGACGCCCTCCGAAAGCCGGCCTTGGCGACGCAGACCGTCCAGGAACCGGCTGATCCAGCGCGCGTTCTCGCCGAGCCCCGTCAACTGTCGCTTGAAGCGATCGATCTCCTCGATGACATAGATCGGCAACAGGACCGCGTTGTCCTCGAACGCCAGCAACGCCTTGGGGTCGTGCAGCAAGACGTTGGTGTCGAGTAGGAAGCGCTTGCTCATGGGCTCAGCACGGTCCCTCGGCCGCTCTCGAACAGGGGCTTGGCATCGACAATCGTTTTAGCTCGTCTCCAAGATACCGGGCGAGCTCGCGCATCCCCGATACGCCGACTTCAGCCTCGGCGCTTGAGTTATAGTTGGTGTTGGTGTTGATATCGTAGGTATAACGACGGCCTTGACGGTCGACGATGAACTCTACGCCGGCCACGTCGATCTGGTTGGCGCTCAGAAAACGGGCGTAGCGGTCAACGATCGGATCCATGAACGCCGGATTGATCGTGAACCGGGACTGCACTTCATCGTCGTTGCATACGTCGGCTGGGCACAGCTCGTACCCCATTGATGTATCCACGCGAAGCGCGTAGAGCAGCTTCCCACCGATGAATTCAACGCGCGTGATGTAGGGCTCCGGAGACTCGATGTACTCCTGAATTAAAGTGACCCCGTCGATCGGTACCTCGAACTCCTCACCAAACAGGTAACGCTCGAGTTCCTCGATACCGTGAAACAGGCGAACTCCCAAGCCCCGACCGGCGCGATTGTGCTTGGTAATAAACGGGCCATCGAAGCGACGCGCCGCGTCGAGTGCTTGTTGTCTACCGATCGCGGCGACCGTCCGAGGCACTCGGATTCCGTGCGCTTCCAAAGTTACGTACTGTGCAACCTTGCTGATCTCAAGGTTCAACGCGGCCACCGGATTGATGACGCGCCGGCCGTGCGCCTCCAACCACGCCAGGACACCGGCTGCATACTCGGCCGCATAACGGTGGCCTCGGGTGTGTGAGGACGCACTCATTCGATTATAGAACACGCCCTCGGGTGGGGTCTCGTCGAGGTCCAACAGACCGCGATCGAGAAACCAATCGTGATACGGCAACCCAAGTGCCTCGAGCTCGGCCCGCAACGGAGCCGTCCATTCGTCGTTCTCGTGAATGATGTAGATGGCTTGCATTTCGTTTCGCCTAGGCACTACCTCAGGTTTACCCAAACCGATTTCGTCTCGGTGTACTGCTGGAGCGCGTATTTTCCCAAATCGCGTCCATACCCGCTTTGCTTGTAGCCGCCAAACGGGTTGGCCGCGTCGTACAGATTGTAAGTATTGATCCACACCGTCCCCGCCTTCAGGCGATGGGCTACGTAGTGCGCTTTCTTGACGTCGTTCGTCCAAACGGCGGCCGCCAATCCATACGGTGACGCATTGGCTTGCTCGATCGCTTCCTCGACATCGTCGAACGTGATCGTCGCGAGCACCGGCCCAAAGATCTCCTCGCGGGCGATCGTCATGTCGTTGGTCACGGCGTCGAACACCGTCGGCTGCACGAAGTAGCCGGGTTCAATGTCGGCCCGACCGCCGCCGGCGACGACCTTGGCGCCCTCTTCTTTACCGCGCTCGATGTAGCCGAGCACGGTCTCCATCTGCTTCTCGGAAACGATCGCGCCGATCCGAGTCGACTTATCGAGTGGGTCGCCGACAGTGAGCTTGGCGGCGCCGGCCGCCACGCCGTCGACAACTTGATCGTGCGCACCGCGCTCGACGAAGAGTCGGCTGCCCGCAGCACACACCTCGCCCTTGCCGTAAAAAATCCCGCCGATCGCTCCTTTGACGGCCGCCGGAAGGTCTGCGTCAGCGAAAACGATGTTGGGACTCTTTCCTCCCAACTCGAGCGACACCCGCTTGACGGTGTCGGCCGCTGTCTTGGCGATCCGCACGCCGATCGCCGTCGACCCGGTAAAGGCGATCTTGTCGATCTCGGGATGCTGGACGATCGCCTCGCCGGCGGTCGACCCACCGCCTGGCAAGACGTTCAGCACGCCGTCCGGCACGCCTACTTCGCGCGCGACGTCGGCCAGTAGGAGCGCCGTCAGCGGCGTTTCGCTGGCCGGTTTCAGGATCACCGTGCAGCCCGTCGCCAAGGCGGGAGCGACCTTCCAGGACGCTAAGTTGAGCGGGAAGTTCCAGGGTACGATCGCGCCCACCACGCCGACCGGCTCGTGGCGGGTGTAGGCGAACTGACCGGGCACCGACACCGGGATCGTGGCGCCCTCGATCTTGGTCGTCCAGCCGGCGTAGTACTCGAACGTCTCGATCGTCATGTTGACGTCGATCCCGCTCTCGAACAACGGCTTCCCGTTGTTCAGCGTCTCGACCAGCGCGATCTCTTTCTTGCGCTCTTCGAGCCGTCGCGCGATGGCCCACAAGAGGCGACCTCGATTGCGGGGCGTCATGTCGTGCCAGGGGCCGGACTCGAAGGCCGCCCGCGCGGCGCTAGCGGCTCGATCGACATCGGCCCGGTCGGCCGCCGCCACCTCAGTGCACGGCTCGGCCAAGGCCGGGTTGACGACATCGAACGTCTCACCGCTCTCGGCGTCTTGCCACTCACCGTCGATGAACAGCCGACCCGGGAGTAGGACGTCAGGTAGCGCAGGTACGGTCGCGGTCGTCACCTAGCGCCCCGAGAACTCGGGCTTCCGCTTCTCGACAAACGCGTTCAGCCCTTCCTTGGCGTCATCAGAGGCGAACAGCTTGGCTTGCAGCTCGCGCTCGATCGCCAACCCTTGCTCCATCGGGAGCTCGGCGCCCGACTGACAGGCGCGCTTGATGTGGCCCGTTCGACTCGGCTTCCCACGCACCGTTGATGATGCCGAGGCTGACGGCTTCATCCATCTCGAAGTTCCGCCCCGTGGTCATGAGTTCAATCGCCGTCGACTTGCCGACCAACCTCGTCAACCGCTGCGTGCCACCGGTTCCGGGCAGCACCCCGAGCGTCACCTCTGGCAGACCGATCTTTCCGGCGCCTTGACGAGCGAATCGCAGGTCAGCGGCCATCGCCACTTCAAGGCCACCGCCCACGGTGTGCCCGTTGAGTGCGGCGATCACGAGCTTTGGCGTGTGCTCGAGCCGCGACAATGTCTCGTTGGCATGTAGGCAGAAGAAATACTTCCACGTCGGATCCGCGTTCGACAGCATATCGATGTTGGCGCCCGCGCAGAAGAACTTCTCACCTGCCCCGGTCAACACGATCACGTGCACATCGGTATCAAAGCGGGCATCGATGATGGCCGCGTCGAGCTCCTTCATCATCTCGTGCGTGTAGGTGTTTGCAGGCGGGTCGTCGAGGATGAACATCGCTATTCCGCTGTCCTTCTCGACCCTAATGAGCTTCTTTTCAGCCATCGAATCCTCCGTTTCGGTACAGCGCGGTACGATCAAGTAAAAGCGTTTAGGCCGGTGATGTCCTGGCCGACAATCAGCGTATGAATGTCGTGCGTCCCCTCGTACGTGAACACCGATTCGAGGTTGCACATGTGACGCATGACCTGGTACTCCGAGTGAATGCCATTGGCGCCCAACGCCCAGCGCGCGGTGCTGGCCACTTCGCGCGCCATCATGACGTTGTGTCGCTTCGCCAACGACACCTGGGTGTGCTTGAGTTTGCCGCCGTCCTTCAGGCGCCCCAAACGGTACGCGAGCAGCTGGCCGAGCGTCACTCGATCGAGCATCTCGACGAGCTTCTCCTGCATGAGCTGGAAGCCCGCGATCGGGCGGTCGAACTGAACCCGCTCCAGCGCGCCTGCGTCAAGCACATGAGCGGGCTCTTGAGGCCGTCGGATCCGGGCAGCAGCGCGTCGCCATCCAGTCGCACGTCGTTGAACACCAGCTCCGATGTATCCGACGCGCGAAGCGAGTGCTTGCCGTGCATCTCCTTCGTGTCGAACCCCGCAGTCCCGCGCTCAACGATAAAACCTCGGATACCATCTAGCGTTTGGGCCCAAACGACAGCCACGTGCGCCATCGAGCCATTTGTAATCCACATCTTGGAACCATTGAGCACCCACCCGTCGCCGTCGGGTTCGGCGCGCGTCGCCATCCCCAACGGATTGGATCCGTAGTCGGCCTCGGTCAAGCCATAGCAACCGATCGCCTCGCCACTCGCCATAGCCGGCAGCCAGCGCCGCTTCTGCTCCTCCGAGCCAAAGGTGAAGATCGGGTACATGACCAGCGCGCCCTGTACCGAGGCGAACGAGCGGACGCCGCTGTCACCTCGCTCGAGCTCCTGCATGATCAAACCGTAGGCGACGTTGTTCATACCCGCACAGCCGTACTCTTCCGGCAGGTTGGCGCCGAGGACGCCGAGCTCTCCGAGACCCGCGATCAACTCCTGGGGGAAGCGCCCCTCGAGGTATGCCTCCTCGATGATCGGCATGACCTGCTCGTCGACGAACCGGCGCACCGTGTCGCGGGTCATCCGTTCTTCAGATGCCTACCGCTTCCGCAGCTGGGATTCGCTCGAGTGCTTGGACGACCGCATCGCAGAACTCATCGGTGGTCATCGTTCCGCCGAGATCCGGGGTTCGAACTTGGCCTTCGAGCAGCACTTGCTCGACCGCCGCCCGTGTGCGATCACCGACCACGGCTTGATCGATGTGATCACACAGCAGCGCCGCGGCCAGGATCAGCGCGGTCGGGTTCGCGACCCCTTCGCCGGCGATATCCGGCGCCGATCCGTGGACCGCCTCGAACATCGCCATCTCTTGACCCACGTTTGCGGCCGGTGCCATACCCAATCCGCCGACAAGACCGGCGCACAGGTCGGACAGAATGTCGCCGAACATGTTGGTCGTCACGATGGTATCAAACTGTTGCGGATCGAGCACCAGCTGCATCGCCATGTTGTCGATGATCCGATCGTTGAACTCGATCTCCGGATGGTCGCTCGCGAGCTCCTTCCCGACATCGAGGAAGAGACCGCTCGTGTACTTCAGGATATTCGCCTTGTGCACCAACGTGAGGCGCTGCTTCGGACGCTGAGCGACGTACTCCAATGCGAACTGGATAACCCGTCGTGACGCGTCCTGGGTGACGATCGTGATCGACTCGGCGGCGCTGTGCTTGGTGTCGATGTAGTGCTCGATGCCGGCGTAGAGACCTTCGGTGTTCTCGCGGATCACCACCAGATCGACGTTATCGTAGCGTCCACCAGGCACCAGTGACTTCGCCGGCCGGATGTTAGCGTACAGGTCGAACTCTTTGCGGAGGGCCACGTTGACACTCCGAAACCCGGACCCGACGGGGGTCGTGAGCGGCCCCTTGAGGCAGACTTTGTTCTCGCGGAAGGAGTCTAGCGTGACCGCCGGCAGGGTCTCTAAACCCCGCTCGACCGCAGTCACACCAGCGACTTGCTGATCCCAATCGATCGTCGCTCCAGCTGCCTCGATGACGCGGATCGCCGCATCGACGACCTCGGGCCCGATGCCGTCGCCTTTGATGAGAGTGACTTTAGACACGACCGCAATCTACGCCCGGTCGGTGCGACCGTCATCGCAAACCGTGGTACCAGGAACGAATGTTGTCGCTTAGTCCAGCGTCGCCTGGATGAAGGCCGCTACGCGGCCAAGACCACCGCGCTCAGCGCGCGGCTCGGGCAGCGGTGGCAGGTCGGCGAGGAGCATTTTCGGCTGTGGAAGATCGGCGGTTCCGTGCACGAACCGACCGAAGAACGGGCTCACGTCGCTATCGACGAGTGCCGCGGCCCGGTCGGCAATCTCGTCCGCCGTCCACCGCACGTGGCCCCACACCGCCAGGTCGTTCATATCACGCCACAAGACAGCGACGTCGATCTCGCCATCCGTCTGCACGCGGAGCTCGCGGTCGAGCGCTAACCCGACCATCGCGCCCTTGCGGTACGCCAAGTACTCATCGCTGGGACCAAACGCCGGCGCTTCGCGCGCCTCATCGTCGAACGACCACCGTCTGCGATGCGGATTAGCGCGGTAGGTGGCGTCGATCGCCGCCAGATTGCTGAGGTACTCTTCGGCATCCAACAGCTCCGCCTCGTGCGCAATCCTCAGCGCCAGGTAGTCGTTCACCCCCTCCTGAAACCATAACGGCGCATCGTACTGCTGCCACAGATGGACCAATTCGTGGGCCAGCAATCGAATGCTGGGGCGCGAGCCATCGGGCAGCCGGTGCACCAACCCGATCGCGTGCGGACCATTGCGGTTGCCGCTCGTCATCGGGAATCGCGCCGGCACAAGCATGACGGACAGTCGATCGATGCCCGGATCACCCAGTCGACGGCGAGTCGCGCACGTCAACGCGGCCAGATCGTCGGCCAACTCGCTCCGATCGAACGCCCAGTCTCCCTGCGCCGCGAACTCGACGGTCAAACCGCATGCCTCCCGCTGGTAGTGCTCGACGGGCCCGGCCAGAATATTGGTTCGCAGCAGCGAACGAACGCCATGAAACGCGTACTCGTCCCAACCAGTAACGACTTCCCACTCTCGCGGCAGTCGCCAACGGACGCGGACCCGGGCATGCATGGCAGCCTGGGCCGGCATCTCCGGGGTCAGAAACAGCGCCTCGGCCGGCGCGTAGAGGAGATCGCGGTCGAGTCCAACGCTCCACGCGTTGACCGGCCGCTCAGCGGTGATCGCCAATCGGTAACGGATTCGAATCGGGTTGCTCCAACCGCGCTCGGGTTGCGCAAACGTCCACCTCGGCGCGCCATCGACTACGTCCCAACGGCCGCTGCGGGCACCCTTGACCTCGGGATCCTGGGCCAGCAGGCCGACCAACGGCCGGGCGCTTGGCCGGACTAGCACCAGCGAGTCGCCGTTGAATCCATAGACCGTCAGCGACACGTCGACGACCCCCGCCTCCGGATTGGGCCGCACCTCGTAGTTGAGCTCGCAGCACGGCACCTCGCCCGGCAGGGTGGTCATCAAGCTGACGATCACGGCCGCCAGCAGCGTATAGCGTCCCAGCCGTATCATGTGTCAGCTAATACGCAACCTGCGGGCCAATTGTTCGATCTGAGCCGGTTTTCGGGGTGTTTTCTAGCTCAGGCGGGTGGTCTGAGCGTCTTCGATCACGGCTTCGATCTCGTCATCGGTGAGGGTGTGATCCGATCCCTTGGCGAGCTCGAAGATCCGATCGACCAGCTCTGGATAGGAATCACGGCCCCGCGAGGCGAGCCAGTACTCGACGTTGGAACGGCCCGACATATGGCCGATCTCGATCCGTTGGCGGCGCCCGACCAACCCCGCCGGGACGCCGGAGTAGACGCGGTCGGCGAGCCATTGGTCGCCCTTCTTCTCGGCCTTGATAACCGCCGCCGCGTGGACACCCGTGCCGGTCCGAAAGGCGTCCTCGCCGACCACCGGATAGTTGACCGGTAGCGGCACGTCGGTCGACTCGGCGATCCGTCGACAATACTCGGGCAACCGGCTGAGGTCGGTTTCGATCCAGCCCAGCAGATTGAGATTGACGAGCAAGAGGTCCATCTCTGTGTTGCCGACCCGTTCACCGATTCCGAGTCCCGTTGCGTGCACCCGATCGATGCCGGCCACCATCGCCGACAGCGCGTTGGCGAGCCCGAGGCCGCGGTCACGGTGGCCGTGCCAGTCGATTTTGACGTCGGCGCCGCTCTTGGCAACGAGTTGTTTGGCCCACCGCACGAGATTGCGAGCACCGTCCGGAGTGGCGTGACCGACCGTATCGGCCAGGCAGATCCGGCCCGCACCGGCCTCGATCGCGGTCGTATACACCTTCTCGAGCGCCTCGGGTTGGGCGCGGGTCGTGTCCTCGGTCACGTACATCACGTCGAGACCCTGCTTGACCGCGTAGTCGACCGCTTTCTCGCTCGTCTCCAGCACCCAGTCGAGCTCCCACCCTTCGGCGAACTGTCGGATCGGCGACGAGCCGATGAACGTGCAGCACTCGATCGACAAGCCGACCTGCTGCGAGATCTCGGCGACCGGATCGATGTCTTGTTGAAGTGTGCGGGCGGCACAGTTGGCACCGATCGACAGCTTGGCGTCAACGATCTCTTGCGCCAGCCGGGTGACGTCGGCGACCGCTCGCGGCCCCGCGCCGGGCAATCCGATGTTGGCCGTGTGGATGCCGAGCTGATCCATCAGGTGGAGGATCTCGATCTTGGCTTCGATCGATGGATCTTTTACCGATGGCGATTGCAAGCCATCGCGCAAGGTTTCATCGTTGAACTCGACTGGTTGGATCGGCTTGACCAGGTCACCGGTCTCTTGGTTCCAGTCGTAGATCAGCTCCGAGATCTGCAGGTGGGACACGGCGTGAACCTATCGCGGTCGGGCGCCTAGTCGCCATCCGAGCGGGCGCTACCTTCCGCCGATGCCGCCAATCACCAAAGCCAACCCGGTCGCCGTAGCGGTCGCCTACGCCGCAGTTTGCATGGTGTGGGGCTCAACGTATCTGTTCATAAAGATCGGCGTTGCCGTGCTCCCGCCATACCTCCTCGGAGCGGCCCGCTTTACGATCGCCGGCGCGGTGATGCTCGGGATCACACTGGCGACGGGCCGGCGGATCCCTCGCGATCCGCGCGTGATCGGTCACGCCATCCTCGTCGGGATCCTGTTGCTCGTGCTAGGCAACGGGTTCCTGAATACCGCGCAACAGCACCTTTCGACGGGTCTGGCGGCGCTGCTCCTGACAACGCTGCCGATGTGGAACACCCTAATTGCGATGCTCGGGCGTCAGCACGAGCGGTTGGCTCCAATCGGTTGGGTCGGCCTCATCGTCGGGCTGGCCGGCGTCGCGATTCTCGTCAAGCCGTTCGAGGCGATCGAGTCGTCGTGGTTCGGCGTGATCGTCGTCCTGCTCGCGGCGTTCTCATGGTCGCTGGGTACCGTGCACGCCCGGCGCCGCCTGGCGCATGTCGACGCGCTCGCCGTCAGCGCCATCGAGAACGGCGTCGCTGGGCCGCTCATGTTTGGGGTCCACCTCGTCATCGAGCGAGGTCAGCCGGCGGTGTGGAACGAGCAGGCGTGGGTAGCGATTCTCTACCTGGCGTTCGTCGGTTCACTGGTCGGGTTTACCGCGTTCGCGTTCATCACTGCTCACATGTCGAGCAGCAAGGTCGGCACGTACACGTACGTGAATCCAATCGTCGCGATCATGCTCGGATGGTGGGTTCTCGACGAAACGCTGACGTGGCGGTTGGTGCTGGGCGGGGTGACGATTCTAGCGGGTCTGCTGCTGGTGTACTTCTCGCGCGTGCGGGCCGCTACTTCGCCTCCTCGATGATCTCGAAGTCCGCGCGGCGCAGCTTGTCACCCAGGCCGCGCGCGACGTTGCGGTAGAGCACGACGCCGATGTCGGGTCTAAGCCGTACCAGTTTCCCGATACCCTCGCAGGTCAACACGCCGGCCTCGACCTGCGACCGGGCGACCCCATTCGCCATGTGGCCGCCACGTGTCAGCATCGCGACCTCCCCAAGACACTCACCGGCTCCGACGACGCCGACGGGTGCGCTAGAGCCGGACATCACGATGTCGACCTCACCGCTCAGAATCAGGTACATCTCCTCTCCTCTGGTACTCTCCATCAGGATGTTGTCGCCGGCCGCAAACTTCCGGTAGCTGGCGATCCTCGCCACTCGCTGTACCTGCTCGTCGTTCAAGCCGTCGAACAACGCGACGTGATCCACGACCTCGCTGATCCGCGGCACCACTTGGCGCTGCGAGAACGCCGCCAGCACCTCGTCGGCGATCTCCTGCGTCGTCTCGATCAGGGCCACCTCGCCAAGCACCAGGGGTTCCAGCAGCCGCACGAACTTGACGACATCTCTTCGCTCACTCCGCTGGAACGCCATCGCCGGCACGTAAGCGCAAGGAACAAAGCCCAACTCCATTAAGGTTCGTTGCATCCGCGTCGCGTCGGCGGCCACGTCGACCTCGATTACCACGATCCCGTGCTCGTCGCGACCGTAGCGCACCAGCTCCTCGAACAAGAATCGCACTACGTGGTCGTCCAGCGTGATCAACTCGAAGACTCGGATGTCACGATCGAACTTGTCGAGTGTAAACCCGATCGCCCCCACGATCCGCCCTTTATCGCGCGCGATCAGGTAGTTCGAGTGTTTCGCCTGCAGCATGAACACGCCATAGTGGAGCTGGAGCGGTCCGAACACCTCTCGGTTGCGGATACGACCGCGCTCGATCCGCAGGAGATCCGAGTAGCCGTCGGCGGTCATCTCCACGATCTCGTAGCCTTCCCCGTACGGATACGGTGCCGACGCTTCATCTACGATCACGTCGTTGGTCAGGCCAACGTGATTCATGGCCATGGCCGCGAGTCCATACACCTCGGGAACGATGTGCGGGTTGTTCCGACGCAAGGCGATCGCTGGTCCGAAGTGTCTGTACATAAGGGCGACGTGCTCGCGGCGGTCGGAGATCTGCACCTTCATCGGCAGAAAACCGACTGCCGCAAAGCCATGCGTTTCCGCGATTTTCTGTGAGTATGGGTGGACGACGCGGGCCTCGGTGATCCCGATGTGGAGGCGGTCCCGGATGCGGTCGAGGCGCCCCTCCATCAGCCGCTTGCCGACGCCGTGCCCACGTGCTTCGGGGTGCACCGCCAACCGACCGAACTCGCCCAGGAGGTCGCTGAATGCACCAACGTCCATCACAACCGAAGCGGTCCCGAGGACCAACCCGTCATCGGCTTTCTCGGCGACGAGCACGATCGTGTCGTCACTAAAGATCATCTTCTTGAGGAGCTTTTCGTCGTAGAACTCTGGGTAGGCGTAGTCTTCGCCGTAGGTGGCACGGAAGATCGCACTGATGTGCGGAGCGTCCGCTTCGTCGGCTTCGCGGATCACCACCGGGGTCGTTGCGTCGGCTATTGTCCTATTCCTTCAAGATTTCACGGCCCGCGACCATGGCGATCTCAGCCATCCATGCCGCCCCGACCGCCAGCGCTTCCTCGTCGAACTCGAACTTGCTCGAGTGGCTCGGGAATCCTTCGCGTCCTTTTACCCTGGCGCCATAGCGAACGTAGCAACCAGGCACCTCGTTGAGATAGCGGCTGAAATCCTCACCACCCATGTTGGCGTGCTCGAGCTCGATAAGTTTGTCGTTGGGTACGACGCTCCGCGCCGCCTCCCGAGCATAATCGGTCGCCGGCGAGCGATTGTACAAGATCGGTGTGCTCTCGGTGAATTCGAACTCCAAATCGGCGCCGTGGAGTAGAGCGGTCGTCTCCGCCACCCGCTGCACAGATGCCTTCAAATGTTGACGAACCTCGACGTCCTGGGCGCGAATCGTGCCTTGCAACTCGGCCTGACCGGCGATGGCGTTCGAAACTTTGCCGGCGCGAAACATCCCGATCGAGACAACCGACGGATGATCCGGATTGATCTCGCGAGAGACAATTGTTTGTAGCGCCATGACCATGAGGCTGCCGACGACGATTGCGTCGACCGCTTCGTGGGGTCGGCCGGCGTGTCCTTCGCGGCCGCTGATCTGAACCCGAAACGCATCGGCCGAAGCGTTCACCGGTCCGTCGGACACGATGATCGTCCCAGGCTCGTAGTGGCGGTCCAAATGCCCGCCAAAGATCATCCCTACCCCTTCCAGCGCGCCGGCGTCGATCATCCGCTTCGCGCCGTCGCCGAGCTCCTCCGCCGGTTGGAAAACCAGCCGAACCGGCGCCGGACGATCGTCTTTGGCGAGCAGGAGCTCGGCCGCGCCGAGCACGATCGTGATATGTCCGTCGTGGCCGCAGGCGTGCATCAACCCGGGCTCTTCCGAGGCGTAGGGTAGTCCTGTCTCCTCGGGAATCGGCAAACCGTCCATATCGGCCCGCAGCGCAACAGCCGGCACCCCTTCAGGGCCTGACAGATCAGCTAGAACACCCGTTTCCCCCACTCGGTGGTGGGTGATCCCGAGACGATCCAACTCGGCTTCGATCCGTGACGCAGTCCGCGTCTCGCGCCACCCTAATTCGGGATGCTGGTGGAGGTCGCGTCTGAGCGCGACCAACCGGTCGAACAGTTTGTCCGATACCGGTCTAGGACCAACGACTTCCAATGGCTGAGTGGTCGGTTGAGTGACTGATTTGCTCATATTGGAATTCTAGGTGCGGCAAGCCGCGGCGGCTAGGGGTGCGCGCCGTTCACGGGGAGACTACAGCACTAGTAACGCTACCAAGACTAGACCCGCCAGCGTCCAATCGATCGCCAAGCAGGCATCTGGCACGTACTTGGGGACGGGCGAACCAGCGAGACTGTCCCGGTGTTGCTTCCGATGGGGCCAGTCGACGGCGATGGGATGGAGCGCCGCGGCCGCAAAGCCAATCCAACCGGCGATCCGCACGTTGGTGATCCGAAACCCGGCCGACGCATCCAGAATCGCGAATAGCAACACGAGAAAGATCGTAGCGTTAACGATTAGATCACGACGAAGCCACTCGATCACCTGCGCCGCCGCCGCATCCTGAATGATGTAGTAGCCGGCAGCAATGAGCATGATCAGCAACGCCCACCAGACGACCGCCGACGTCACCGTGTAGGCATAGGCGTTGCCGTAGATCACAACAGCGGCAACGAGCCATAGCAAAGTCAGAACGAGGAACGCGATGTACGGGCGGATCATCGCGCCTTGAACTCGGGCTTTCGCTTTTCGAGAAACGCGGCTGTGCCTTCACGCATGTCTTCGGTCCCGCACGCCATCCCGAACAGGGTGGCCTCCATGTAGAGGCCGTCGTCCAATCCCATGTCTTTCCCCCGCAGCGTCGTCTCGAGCGCGTACTGCACGGCGAGCGGCGCCTTGTCGAGGATCTGGCCAAGCAGGGCATGGGTCGCGTCGATCAACTCGTCGGGTTCGGCGACGACGTTTGCCAACCCCCACGCTTTCGCTTCTTCGGCGTCGACCATGCGACCGGTCAGCACCATCTCGAGCGCACGGCCGGTGCCGATGATTCGCGCGAGACGCTGGGTGCCGCCGTGGCCCGGGATCAACCCGAGCGAGACCTCGGGTAGACCGAAGCGGGCTTTCGAGCTCGCCACCCGCAGGTGGCACGCGATCGCCAGCTCGCAGCCGCCGCCGAGCGCGTAGCCGTTAACCGCCGCCACGACTGGTTTCGGACATTGCGCGATGCGAGTGAACGTCGTCTGGCCCTGGAACGCGAACTCCTTCCCCTGGGTCGCGCCGAGTCCGGCCAGCTCGCCGATGTCGGCGCCTGCCACGAACGCCTTTTCGCCCGCGCCGGTGACAATGATGCCGCCCACGTCGGCATTTTCCGCAAGACGCGGGAAAACGTCTTGCAGCTCCTGCTCAGTGACAGAGTTCAATGCGTTCAGCTTGTCGGGCCGGTTGATGGTCACGGTCGCGATCCGATCCGCGACATCGACGATCAGGTTGTCGTATGCGTAATCCACAGGGATCTCCAATTTCGAGGTATCGGGAAGCCACAAGGGCCGGGGCATCACAGGATGACAGGCTTTGTCGGATGGTACCAACGGACCGAGACCGGCGGCAACTGGTGAATGTTAGGTTGCTCGCAACATGTCGAGATCTGCGAAGCGCGAACCCGCGGGAAAGCTCTGGCTTGGCGTGAGGAGCGTAGTGATGACGGTTCTCTTCCCGGGCACCGTCGCTGGCTACCTCCCCTACCGAATCGTCCATCCGAGCGGGATTTCCGGGCCAAGTGAATGGTCCTGGGCCCAATTCGCGAGCGCGGTTCTCCTCGGAGCCGGGGTCATCATTCTACTGAGGTGCATCTGGGCGTTTGCGCGGCACGGCAGCGGGACCTTGGCACCGTTTGACGAACCGTTGAGGCTCGTTGTACGGGATCTCTATAGATACGTTCGCAACCCGATGTACGTAGGTGTCGTGCTTATCCTCCTCGGCGAGTCTCTGTTCTTCTGGTCGGGTCGTCTAGTGCTCTACACGAGCCTTCTTTTCGCCGCCTTCAATGTCTTTGTAATAGGGTACGAGGAACCGCGACTGCGCTCAAAGTACGGCGCCGAGTACGAGCGGTACTGCGGTCAAGTTGGCCGGTGGATGCCGTCTCTGCGACGTGCGTCCTAGCGGAAGTTACCGTCGGGGAACACGGACTCCAGCCGGTCGCTCCAGGCCGCTCGGAGCGCGTCAACTTCGGGCTCTGGCCGATCCCACGTGGAGATCCACAGGCTGAGGTCGCTCAGCTTGGGGTCCGCGTAACAAGGATCCATGTAGAACCGTAGCAGGCCATCGCCCACCTCGTCGACCGTAGCCGCGAATACCACACCGGGCTCGCAGATCAGAACGCGACCGCTCCAAGCGTCCCCCGTTGGTGACGACGCCCGATACGGCGCTCCCTCGGCGAGCTCCTTCGGATCCTCCTCGAGAGCGATCCCTTCGGATCCGACAATCTGGTTCCAGACCTCTGGCAACGTCGTGGGGATCCGGCGCCGCAGGTACACCACGCTGCGTGGCTTACCGGCGTGACGCTCCAGATAGTGCCGCAGCGACCGTAGTTCGAACGCCCAGCCGTGGCGGACGGACTGATAGAAGTTTTCCCACGTCTCGTCGGTCGGGAAACCCGAATGAACGAGGCGCAGTACCGTTTTCCCGCCCTTGGTCTCTAGGTGGTAGTCGACCACCAGCGGGTTGGGTAAGTGTTCCATCTCCCAGGCGGTCGCGAAATGTCGGTTCTCCTCCCAGGCGGTGATAGGACTGGTGGCATCGTACTCGTTCTTCCACGACATGTAGACGCTCCCACCCTCGCCGGGTTCGACCCTCGCTTCGAGCGGGAACCACCGGGTCATCTCATCACCATCGGTCAACGCCTTCCACACCGCCTCAACGGGCGCATCGATCGTTAACTCCGTCTCGACCGATCGCGTCTGCTGTTCAGTCATCCTTGCCTCGCTCATCGGGTTTCTCCTTTGGTGGCGTTGGGTACGACCCGATCACGAGTCGGAAGCGTTGACCACTGGATGTCGTTTCGTCGTGATGGCGGGCGACGACATCGGCCACCGCCCGGGTGAGGTCGTCAGCGAAGGCGCGCATGTCAACTGGTCGCGCAATGGTGACTTCGGTCTGCAGGCTGAACGTCGCCAGCCGCTTCCGCGCCTTCTGGGCGCCGGTCATGAGACCTGCAAGTTCTCGGATCGTGCGCGCGGCGAGCGCTACCAGATAGGCAGCCGAGAAGCGATCACGGATGGCGTCAGGGTCGGCGGCGACCGGTCCAAGCGCGGTTGGATCGATCAGGTAGTATTGCGCCGACGCCTTGACGACGCGCTCCACGCAGTTCCCTCTGCGACGTTCCTCGTGAAGGGTGACGTAGCGTGCCTTCTCGAGCTCGCGCAGGTGATAGTTGATCCGCTGGCGTGGTTCGCCGAGGGCGTTTGCTAGTCCGGTCGCCGAGTTTGGGCCCTCAGCCAACCGGCTGAGGAGGGTGCGACGCAGAGGTGACAGGACCGCAGCGGCACGCGCTGGGTCGGTGACAATGTCGATGGCGGGGGCGCTTGAAGCGGACATGCAGAGAAGCATATCACCGACTAATCTATTTGTCAAGACAATCTAAACGGTCCGTGAATCGCTCCGTCCGAAGGCGATTGCCTACAGGTTCAGATCCATCGGCACCGGCTTCTCACCGGAGTAGTCGTAGAACCCTCGCCCCACCTTGCGCCCGTGGTACCCCGCCAGGTGCATCTTCCTCAGCAGCGGCGGCGCGGCGTACACCTCTTGCTTGTACTCATCGAACATGATCTCGGCGATCCGGTAGGTAGTATCGATCCCGACGAAGTCGAGCAGCGTTAGAGGGCCCATCGGGTGGCCGCAACCAAACATCATCCCCTTGTCGATGTCTTCGATCGATGCGACGCCGTTCTCCAACGCCCGAACCGCGCCGAGCAAGTAGGGAACCAGCAGCAGGTTGACAACGAATCCGGAGTTGTCCTTGGCGGCGATCGGGACCTTGCCCACTGTTCCCGCAAACTGCCACGCCGACTCGAATGTCTCGTTGCTGGTCGTGATCGCCCGTACGACTTCGACCAGCTTCATGATCGGCACGGGGTTGAAAAAATGGAGCCCGACGACTCGGTCGGGACGGCTCGTGGCTGCCGCCATCTCGACGACGGTGAGCGACGACGTGTTGGAGGCGAAGATCGTGTGCTCGGGGCAAACCTCGTCTAGTTCCTGGAACATGCGATTCTTGATCTCGATGTCCTCGACGACCGCCTCTATGATGAGATCGCAGTCGCGAAGATCATCGAGTTGAGTCGTGCCGGTCATCCGATCGAGCGCTGCCTGGCGATCCTCGGCAGAGATCTTCTCCTTGTCCACCGCCTTCTGCAGATAACCACCGATCTTATCGAACGCTTTCTTCCAGTAGGCCTCCTCTATCTCGCGGGCGATCACCGTGTAGCCGGCTTGGGCGCAGATTTGAACGATCCCGCTCCCCATGAGGCCGGTACCGAGAACGCCGACCTTCTCGATCTTATTTGCGTTCACTCCTCCACCCTCCGTTTGAGTTTCCCCATCAGTCGACGCATAACCCGGTCGTGGGCGCCACTGCTGATTACGAAGACGCGATACAGCTTCCCCAAAACGCCGGGGAACGCGGCTTTCGTTTCGGCGCTCACCGATGTCCCTTCTGTCATCCGACCGGTTCGGAAAATCAGCGCGTAACGGGAAAAGCGGTGCTGTCCCACGAGCACGACCTCCTCCGGACCCGCCATCGCAACCCGAAAACCGGCCAGTTCGGCGCCCGGCTCGAGGACGAAGGGCCGGGTCGGCGCGCGATTCTGACAGCGCAGTAGCCGGGCTAGGAGCCGCGCCCGGGGGCTCCCAAAGCCCACCAGCAAGATCGCTCCCAGCGTCGCCATCACCCTCTCGGGCGGAGCCAGGGTTCGAAACCCGTGCGTGTCCACCCTGGGCAGCTGGTCAATCGGCCCGAACTCTTCGACCATACTCACAGCCGGTCTCCGCTCAGCGTGCTTCGACGACGACGGTCGCGCCCTGCCCACCGCCAATGCATGCGGACGCAAAGCCGTACTTTCCAGCCCGCCGTTTGAGCTCATAAAGCAGCGTGATCGTACAGCGGGTTCCAGTCGCCGCCAGAGGATGGCCGATCGCAATCGCTCCGCCATTGACGTTCAACTTGTCCTGGTCGAGCCCCAACTCCTTCATGACCGACACCGTTTGCGGCGCGAACGCTTCGTTCACTTCGTACAAATCCATATCGTCGAGCGTTAACCCGACATCTTCGAGCGCCTGTCGTGTCGATGGAGCCGGGCCGATCCCCATGATCTTGGGATCGCAACCGGCGATGCCCCAACCCAGCAGCCGGCCGAGCACTGGCGCGCCGACACGCTCGGCTCGCTCCGCGGTTGTGACGATCACGGCCGCCGCTCCGTCGACGATCCCGGACGCGTTTCCGGCCGTCACCAGACCGTCCTTCTTGAAGTAGGGCGCCAACGTGGCCAGGATTTCGGGAGTTGTGTTCGGCCGTGGGTGCTCATCGGTATCGAACGCGACGGTTTCCCGCTTCCGCTTGATCTCGACAGGTACGATTTCGTCGGACAAACGCCCGGCGGCCTGAGCTTCCTGTGTGCGCACCTGGCTTTGATACGCGAAATCGTCAACCTCTTCGCGGCTCAACCCGTACTTCTCGGCCAGGTTCTCCGCCGTTTCCGCCATCGAATAGCCGGCGACCGGGTCATAGAGCGACTCCCACAGGTAGTCGCCCAGCTTTGACTTTCCGAGCGGGATCCCCCAGCGGGCATCGCGAATCGTGTGCGGCGCTTGGCTCATGTTTTCGGTGCCGCCGGCCAGCACGACCTCACTTTCGCCCATCGCTATCTGTCGGGCGGCCTGAATGATCGATTCGAACCCCGAACCACACAGTCGGTTGACCGTCACTGCGGGCGTCGTTTCCGGCAATCCCGCCTTGAGCCCCACGTGGCGCGCACAGTAGATCGCGTCACCCGACGTCTGCAGTGCGTTGCCAAAGATGACGTGGTCGACGTCGCTGGCAGCGAACCCGGAGCGATCGATCGCCGCTTTGGCGACCTGAACTCCGAGATCGTTCGCGGAAATCCCCTTGAGCGCCCCGCCAAACGTGCCGAACGGCGTTCGGACTCCGGCGACGAGGACGATGTCTTCGCGATCGAGCTTCATTTGATTTCTCCTATTGAATAGCCGGTGCTTTTCCGGCGGAGAAGGTGAGCCTACCCGACAGTACCGTCAACAGACGATGCCCGTTCCCACTGGATCCAAAGGGCGGCCGCGTAGCAAACCAATGAACCGAAATGGATCGCTTGCGTGGTCGGTCGCTGGGGGGTGTAAGCGACGAACAGATCGCGCACCGCGTCGGCGGTCCGACCAAGCTGAAACAGACCCCAATCGGGGAGCCCGGATCGCGCTTCAAAGAGCGGCACTAACGCGAACTTGATGACCGCCAGTGTCACCGCGACGATCCCCAGCCACACGACCGCACTCTCACGGCTCGGGCGACTGACGATGATGGCCGCCGCGACCGCCGCGCTCACCGCCAGACCTACCTGCACCAAGCCAGGCGGGGGCAACAGGATTCGAAACGCGGTCGCGGTCGCGGCCACCCAGTACGCGATCAACAAGATCCGACGCCACCCGATCCCGAACCGGATCAACCCGCGATTAGAGAGTGCGAAGACGTACACGATCCCGAGGAGACCAGCGACCAGCCCGAACGGCGCGAACTGAAACGCGACGTAGCCACGCGCTGGCAGGTCGAGTCCGCCGAGCAGTGTTGCCAACGCTAGGACGAGGTAAACACCGAGCGCTGTCCGGCGTGATACGTGAGGTGTCATTACAGGATCGGCCAAGGCGTGATCGCGCGGTCGATGCGAGTCTTGAGGTCCGCCACGCGCTCGCGTCGGCTACCGGTGATGTTGGGGAGCGCCAGTCCTCGCTCGGCCCGCTCGCGCGCTCTCTCCAGTATGGTGCGGTCGTTTCGGCGGTACCACTCGCCGGTGCCGTCCAAGTAAAGCGCTCGGGCCCACGCGTAGTAGAGCTCGAGCAACCGGATCTGAGCCCGCTGATCCTCGCCGAACCCCTCAGCCTCACTACGCGCGGTCAGGAAGCGCTGCTCGGCCTCAGCCAACATGGCGTACTCGGCCGACCGGTCGTCGTCAGAGCGCACGGCCATCCGGAAGTCGGCGGTCGCCCGGCTGAAGAGCCAATCGCCCTCGTTCATCGCCGCTTGGTATCGATCGAACCCGGCCGCCAGCCGGATCTCGTTGACAATCGCGCTAGGGTCGGTGGGACGGAAGATCGCCAGCGCCAGGATCGTCGCCGTCAGCACCACGAGCAGCGCCCAGCCGAACCACTCGAGCGGTGTCGGTGACGCGTCGGTTTCCAGTAGCGCCGGCCAAGCCGGCGGCTGCCCCGGACCGTGGCTCCGAGGCATGGCCGCTACCCCGCTCGAAGTCGGTCGCAGATCCAATCGCCGACTGAGGCGGTCGACCCGACGCCCCCGAGGTCTGGCGTTCGTACCCCCTCGGCAAGCGCGTCAACGACTGCGGATTCCAGCGCCCGGGCGACCGCCAAGTCACCGGTGTACTCGGCCAGCAGCGATGCGGCGAGGATCGCCGCCATCGGGTTGGCCGTCCCGGTATCCGCCAGATCCGGCGCCGAACCGTGTACCGGCTCGAACATGCCGACCCGTCCGGGGTGCAGGTTGGCTGACGCCGCCATGCCAAGACCACCGACTAACGCCGCCGTCAGATCGGACACGATGTCGCCGAGCAGATTGCTCGTCACGATGACTCCGTACCGCTCGGGCTGCTGAACCAGCTTCATCATCAACGCGTCGACGTACTCGGCCTCGGTTTCGATAAACGGGTAGTCGGCCGCGACCTCGGCGAACACGCGACGCCACAAACCGTGCGCGTGCGGCATGGCGTTCGCCTTGTCACACATCGTTACCCTCTTGTGTCCGCGTTCGACGGCGAAGTCGAATGCCGCCTGCACGATTCGTTTGACACCACGGTACGTATTCACGTCTTCGTTGATCGACACTTCGTCACGTGTATCGCGCTTAAAGCTTCCGCCCATGCCGACGTACGGGCCTTCGGTGTTCTCGCGAAATACGACCAAGTCGATCGCTCGCTCGGCGTCGTCAGGCAGCGGTCGTAGCGGACACAGATCAGGATGCAGCAGACGCGCGGGACGAAAATTGATATAGAGATCCAGCTTGAACCTGAGCCCCAGCAGAATGTCGAGTGCGTGTGAATCGTTCTCGACACGGGGGTCGCCGACCGCACCTAACAGGATCGCGTCGAACTGGCTCTTCAACCGCCTGAACGCGTCGTCCGGCAGGGTCTGACCGGTCTCGAGGTAGTGCTCAGCGCCCAGCGGAAACGACTCGAACGCGTACTCGACCCCGGCCTGCTTGCCGGCTACCTCCAGGGTGCGACGCGCAACCGCCACGACCTCGGGGCCCACGCCATCGCCGCCGATCACCGCCACACGCGTCATGCGACCAGCTCTTCCAAGGCTCTGATCAGCCGTTGCCCGCCGGCGCGTTGCGGAATCGAGATCCGCGCCCACGTCTCGATACCGGGCGCATACATCGGTCGCACGATGATCCCTCGCTCGAGAAGCCCCTGGTTCAAACCCGCGGCGTCCGGACCGAGCTGCGTAAAGAGGAAGTTTGTCTCCGAGGCGATGGTCGGGAAGCCGAGCCGTGCCAATTCCCCAGCCAGCCAGTCGCGCTCGGTTGACACCAACTCGACCACATCGCGAACGTGGTCCTGATCGTCAAGTGCGGCCAGCGCAGCCGCCTGAGCATGAACACTGGCATTGAACGCCTCTCGCACCCGATTCATCGCCCGCGCCGTCTCGGGCCGGGTGATCGCATAGCCGATCCGCAATCCGGCCAGTCCATGCGCTTTCGAGAACGTTCTCAGGACGACCAGGTTTTGACCGCGCTCGATGCGCTCGATCTCATCAGGCAACAACAGCTCCCGGGGCACGAACTCGTGGTACGCCTCATCGAGCACGACGAGCAGCTCGGGCGGCAGCCGATCGAGAAACGCGACCAGGTCGTCCGGCCCGATGTGCGTTCCGGTCGGATTGCAAGGATTGTCGACAAACACGACCCGGGTCGAGTCGCTAATCGCGCTGACCACGCCGTCTAAATCGAACCGCCAATTTTGATGGGGTGCCACGATCGCTTCGCAACCGACGACCTGACAGGCGATTTGAAACCGCGGGAAAGAGGGGAAGCCGACGATCGCCTGGTCGCCCGGACGGAGAAACGCCCGCGCTACCAAGTCGATGCACTCTACCGAGCCGTTGCCGATGACAATTTGCTCCGGCAAAACGCCATGGCGATTGGCGAGCGCGGCGCGCAACGCCACCGCTTGACTGTCGGGATACTGGTGTGCTTGAGTGCCCACGTCAGCGAGCACCGCGACCGCGCGTGGCGACGGCCCCAAGGGGCACTCATTCGACGCTAGCTTGAGCACGTCCCGGACACCGTAATCGCGCATGATCTCGGTTCGGTGCCGGCCTGGGATATAGGGCCAGATCCGCTCGAGGTCGGCGCGCGGCGGTGTGGGGGGCGTAGTCGCTCGGACTACTGCTCCCATTCTCTCAGGAAATGGTGCACGTACTCCTGGTACTCGGCCAACGCATCGACGCCTTCCGACAGCCGCTCAAAGGCGCTCGTCGCGTCTTCCTCTGCCTCCCACCCTGAGTCGTCTGCATGGTTGGTCGCGTACTCGGTCAAGCCGACCAAGGTGGCGCCGACCCGTCCAGGAAGGACGTCGTGCTCGGCCAGGGTCTCGATCACGTCGAGATTGTCTTCGGGCTCTTCCCACTGAGCGCCTTTGACCAGCGCTCGTGCAGAAACCACCGTATGGCGCATCGCGCCCTCAAGGTGCCTGAGGGCCGTCTCGCGGGCGGTGGGCGCGGCCGAGAACGTCTCTTCGCCCTCATCGACGGCCACGCGGATCGCCTCGACTTCGGCTTCCAGCGCATCGAGTTCACGAAGAACCTGGGTGAAGTTCGTCTCAGTCACTCCCCGTAGAATAGATGCCGGGGCGCGCGTGTCAACCACCGCCGCTATCGCGGTCCATGGACGAGGCCGGGGTCGATCTCGACCGACGTTCGACCGGCCTCTCGCAAACGCCACCGCAATCGCCGCTGATCGTCGTACCCCAACTCGGTGGCCCCAGCGGGAGCGCGGCACCCGGGATCGCCACTGCGGGGCACGGGCCGTCGAGGCGGCCGCTTGGCGTAGACCCACCGTTCGGCGGTGATCCGCTCGAGGACGCGGGACAATTCCCCGCTGTCGGTTTCAACGAGTTCCAAATGAATCACGGTCGGGTGAGTACAAATGCGGTTGGGGAGGCCAAGAATCGCGAGTACGCTGTCAGCGGGCATCCTCCACTCGAGCCGATCGACACCGGAGCGAAACGAGCCCACCGGAACGCACACCGTTCGCAGGATCGCGACACCCAGGCCGAAACCGATCAACGCTAGGACGAGCTTCGTGCCGCTCTTCGTCAGCCTTCCTCCACCCTGCCCCCGGTGAGGCGCTCGATCCGCTCGAGCGCCGCGGGCTCGAGGTCGGGCGCCGGGATGAGCTGGCCATCGGCCCACCGAAACACGCTCGTTCGCCAAGCCACGCGTCGCTCGGGAGCCTGTCCTTCCAAACGTCCGCTCGCCGCCACGACCTCAAATCCGCCGTCGCCATCCAAGTCGAGCAAACCCATCTCGACCGAGCCAAGGGCTGTCTGACCGTCGAAGAAGAAAGCCGGCCGTGGACCACCGCGCGTCACCGCCTCGATGGCAACCAGCTGTCCGCCGGCATCGACTCGAAACATGCCGATCGCGCTCAGCGGCGGTTGTGAGGAAGGAAATGTCAGCAGCACGATCGGGCGGCCGCCAAGCTCGGAAACCAAGCGCAACCCAGCACCACCCGAGACGTTCTCCCAAGCGTCGAAACCCAGCACATCGAGCTCCAGCAGAGGTTCGGTGGATCGCACTCGGTATCCTTCTACGCGCTGTTCGAGCAGCAATGCCGAGAGCGCGCCTTCCGCCGACCGGTACAACGCCACTGACTCGGGTATGGCGTCACCCAGCAGATCGACTGAGAACACCCCGCCGCGCTCGAGCCGCGCTCCCGGTGGCGCACTCTCGGCCAGCGGCTCCAGATGCGTCTCGACCGCAAACATCGCGTTGACCGGATCCCATAGATAGTCCAGACCGTTCTGCGGGTCTCGGCTCGGCGCGACCCGCAGCCTCAATCGTTGATGGTCGACCCATTCGCGTAACACGGTGCTTTGACCGTGACTGTCGAGCCACCTGGTTACAGGGTGCGGAGCTGTTCTTCCCGACCGGGCGCTATAGATCCCGGTTCGGGCGCGCCCGTCCTGGTCGGTCATCTGGTAGGCGAGAAACGGTCCAGCGGGCGCCCACGCCAAACTGTCGAGCCGGCCGTCCTCGATCGTCGCGATCTCCTGCGCCGATTGAGATAGGCGCGACCAAACCCCGAGTCGACCGGCCACGGTAGCAAATACGATATGTGATGAGTCCGGTGAAACGGCGACGTGAGTAAAGCGGACCGGCGTGTCGCCCGCCCCGACGCCAGGCCGGTTGCCATCGAAGAGCACGTTGGGGCCGAGCAGAACCGCGGTCGAGTCCGCGCTCACCCGGAGCTCGCCGCCGAGCGCGCTTGGCGCAGGCGGCTCTTCTTCCCCACAGCCGACCCCCATCACGATCCCGAGGACCAGCGCGATCCAGACCGACGAGCTGCGGTACACGGGCCTCAGTAGCCGCCGTTCTTTAGGACGTCGCGGGCGATGACGAGGCGCTGGATCTCGTTGGTGCCCTCAAAGATCCGGTTGATCCGCGCGTCACGATAGAAGCGTTCGGGCCACATTTCGGCGGAGTAACCCATCCCTCCATGGATCTGGACCGCCTTATCGACGATCCGGTCGAGGGCTTCCGAGCAGAAGTACTTGCAGATCGCCGACTCTCGGCTGAAACGCATCCCCTGATCACACATCCATGCGGTTCGGTACACCATGTTCTCCATCGCGTACGTGTCGCCGGCCATCTCCGCAATCATGAACTGAATCGCCTGGAACTTGCCGATCGGCTTTCCGAAAGCGTGCCGCTCACCGGCATATTGGACGCAACGGTCGATAGAGTCCTTGGCTGCACCCAACGTCGCCGCGGCCAACCCCAACCGCCCCACGTCCAGAACGCCGAACGCGATGTGCGCCCCTTGACCGATCTTGCCAACCAGATTCTCGGCCGGCACCTCCATGTCTTCAAAAATCAACTCACAGGTGTTGGAACCCCGGATTCCCATCTTCTCTTCGATCTTCCCAACGGAGTATCCGGGAAACGACCGCTCGATGATGAACGCCGCAGGCCCTGAGTCAGCCTCGGTCTCACCCTCGACATTGCAGAACATCGACACCACATCTGCCAACCCACCGTTGGTGATCCAGATCTTGGTGCCGTTGACGATGTACTTGTCGCCCTTGAGAACCGCTGTCGTCTTCATCCCCATCGCGTCGGAACCAGACTCGGGCTCGGTGAGAGCGTAAGCGCCAATCGTCTCACCACGCGCCAGCGACGGCAGGTACTTCTTCTTTTGAGCTTCCGTTCCGAAGTTGTAGATCGTCATCGCGCCGATCGACTGATGAGCGCCGATGAACGTCGCGGTCGAAGCGCAGGCGCGGCTGATCTCCTCTTGTAGGATGACGTACCCGAGCTCGCCCATTCCAACGCCATCGTACTCGGGCGGGAAGGCGACGCCGAGAAACCCGAGTTCACTCATCATCTTGATGATGTGTTCGGGAATAGCGTGCTCTTTGTCGATCT
Source organism: Gemmatimonadota bacterium (assembly GCA_039590215.1). GTDB lineage: Bacteria > Gemmatimonadota > Gemmatimonadetes > JACCXV01 > JAHWKZ01 > CAMYLR01. The sequence goes on from JBDHFX010000014.1 coordinate 26,848, forward strand.
GGTCGGCGACCGGCCGCAACTCCTCATCGACGAAGCGCTTCGCGGTACGACGAAGCTCCTTCTGCTCGTCGGTGAACGACCAATCCATGTTGACTCGCTACGCGGTGGCGGGTTGAAGCTCGGCGACCAAGCGGGCCGAAACCGCCTCGATCACGACCTCCCGGGCCCGCTCAGCGACCTCTTCCAGCGATGGCGTACAAGGCGCCATCGATCGAGCTCGACGGCGAACATCGTCGACCGAGGGAAGCTGCGGGTGCGGAATCGATACGTCCCGAAGCAGCGACTCGAGTCGCGTCTTGGCCTTGGGCGCCGTCGCCACGACTTCCTCCAGGCTCGGCCGCTGTGACCAGGTCGCGCGTACCTGCTCCGCGATGCGCTCGATCGGGAACGTCGCCGCCAATTCGTGCGCGACCTGCTCGATCGCCCTGCGCGGAAGTCGGCGCTCACCTTCGAGCACGTCGCTTGGGGGTCCTTTCAAATCCCACACCAGACCCACCCACGACAAGAGCTTCAAGATGTAGTAGGTGACATCGATCTCCCACCACCGCCAACCCTGACGAGTCGCGACCTGGTAATAGTGATGGTTGTTGTGCCACCCCTCACCCATGGTTATCAAGGCCAGGAACCAGTTGTTGCGGCTGTCGTCGCCAGTCAGGTAGCGCTGGCGACCGAAAACGTGGGCCAGCGAGTTGATAGCGAACGCTCCGTGGTAGACGAGCACAGTGCTCAGGAAGAAGCCAATAAACAAACCCGGCCAACCAGCGACCAGGAAACACACGACGCCCAGCAGCACACCTGGCATATGTTTGTGCTTGTCGAGCCAACGGAGCTCCGGGTATTGGCTCAGATCTTTGACTAGATCGTAGTCGGCCTGTCCGCGGCGCACAGCGAAGATCCATCCCAGATGAGCGAACAAGAATCCGTGGTGGCGCGGGGAGTGAACGTCCTCCGGCATATCTGAGTACTTGTGGTGGTGACGGTGCTTTGCGGACCACCAAAGAACACCCTGCTGCAACGATGTTTGGGCTAGGAACGCCAGCACGAACTGGAAAAAACGACTGGTCTGAAAACTACGGTGCGAGAAGTAGCGGTGGAACCCAGCCGTGATGGCGAACATCCTCAGGAAATAGAGACCCAAGCACAGCGCCACTGCGGTCGGCGTCACTCCGGACCACAACGCTCCTAAGGCCGCCAGATGAACAGAGGTGAACCCGATAGCGGACGGATAAACGATGTCGTCGTGATGAACGTCGTCGAAACGGATGCGACTGGTCAGCAAAGCGGCCTCTCCGGTCAATGATTACACGCTCTATGTGAGATTCTAATCAAGGGAATATACACGATCATCCAAGCTTTAACCCGGGGATCGCCCTGCTAGGGACTGCAATGATGATGCCGGCTGGCGATCTGGGATCCGGCCGACTCCCGGCGCTGATCGGAGGGGAAATTCCCGACACGGGGCGGTTATTCGCAACAGCCCGCCCCGATCGCCTTAGAATCTGATGCGGACGCGGTACTTCAGCGTGGTCTCGCCGTGAGGATCGACCGGCGCGTCGAACTGGACGGTAAACGCGTCGAGCTTCTCGTAGTCGTGCGTGTTTGACAGCATCGTCCAGTCGCTCGGCAGCGGTTCGACGACCTCGACCACGATCCGCTCGTCCTTGTGGTTGCGGATCACGACTTCGAACTCTTCCTCGTAGAGCCCAGGGGCCAGCTTCCGGTATTCTGTCTGGATCCGCTCGGCGACGATGTCAAACGCCTCGCCGACCTTGAGCTTGATCCGCTCGTCTCGCGGCGTGTGATCGATCCGGTCTTCGCCGATCAGCTGTAACGAGCCGTCG